>JBEDKD010000328.1:0-3362 GCA_041172365.1 Cyanobacteriota bacterium
AGCAATATTTTCGGTTATAAAACTCAAAATAAATCACGATAATTTTTCTTATGAAGATATAATAAAGATTGCACTAAATGTGCTATAACAGGTAAAAAAAGATGTTAAGTTTTAGCACATAAAAACATGGAAAGTCTAATTGTTATTAGAGTAATCTATAATTTGATTAATGACTATAACCAACGATTCTTAATAAGAAATAAGTATGTCACTACATGAAATACACTAGCCGCCAGAGTTACTGCCAGCAAGGAAACAGGTTTTTTTGCTCACTCCCCAAGAAACCTCCGTGAGAGCCGAAGTCTTATTCACCTCATCTCAAAATCAAAATTTCCGGGCAAACCTTACCCCAAAGTGCAGAAAATATGGTTTCATAACAGAAATGTGGTGTAACGAGTGTTGATCCTGCCCATGCCGTCTAAAGAAAATCCTACCATCTCTGAAAGCCCCTTGGCATCCGTAACGTCTCCCCCTTTATCCTCACATTTATTACCCCCCCTTGTGAAAACAAAGATACAACCCAAATCTGTTCCCTCCCAAATTTGGGAGGGGAGTAAGGGGCGGATTTTCCTAGAAATGATGGGTACTCTCACCAGTCTCATGTTAGTTTTCTCCCCGACTGTGGGAAATGCTAATAATTACCTTCTCGGAGTAGTAAGAAGTCCCGATAACGCGTCAGAATGGAATCAAATTACTACCCGTCTTCAATCTAGCGGTATTGGTTATCAACCCATTGACTTAAAACAAATTAATAGTGCCGCAGACTTAGCCGCGTTTAAAGTGCTTTTTTTACCCAATGTGGAAACCATTGATTCTAACCAAGTTGACGCGTTAGATTCTTGGGTAAAACAAGGGGGACGTTTAATTGTTTCCGGTTATATTGGCCGCTCCTCCGCGCCTCAAGTTCGCCAAAATTTACGATCGCTTCTGGGTGCATATTGGGCATTTCCCCTCACTCAACCCACATCACCGGAGCCCTATAATCGCGGTAAAGATTTCTCCGGCAAAAATCCCAACTATTGGATACCCAATCAACCCGTGAAAAGCACTGTATTGGGGGGTGTCTTAATTCCCTCTGATATTAATAGTCAAACCGCGGCTACTTGGAAACAAAGTGCGGGATCTTCTGCCGTTATTACCACAGAGAAAGTTGTTTATTTAGGTTGGAAATGGGGCAGTAGTAACGGTAATGATATTGATACTAATTGGTTACGCGCTTCTGTTACTTATCATCAAGGAGATGTTGTCACCTCTGCAACCGCGTTACAAGCAACTATTCCCCTTAAACCTAATTTTTCTCCTTCCTTCCCATCCCCTTTTCCCACTCCCATTAATAATCAATCAAAAAATAACCCGATCGCGATCAATGTCCCCCCTCCATCTCCCTTGAATCCCCTGAAAAACACAACTAATTTATTACCCACTCAAAATGTAATTACCAAACCCATTGCTAGTGCCTATAAACCCCTTTCTCCTAGTGAGTCTCTGATTCCCGATACTTTTATCGATCCATCGAATCAGTCTGCCCCCGCGGGATTAGATGTACAGGTAAATAACGAACCGATTAACACTTTAGAAGCTTTCCTGATGCGTCAAGAATTAACCAATCTTTTAGGCCGATTTGAAAGTGCCTTAATCGCGGGTAATTCGGCGAATACTTCTATTAATCTTAATGCGGCTAATCCTAATAATTTAGTCGCGGCTCGTAACCCCGCGATCGCGTCTCGCCCTTCCGTCATTTCTCCTGTCAGACTCGACGCGATTTCCCAAGCACGAGAAGTCCTCAAACAATTCGATAATCTTATTCGTCAACAGGATTATAGCACAGCCCGACAAAAATGGTTGCAAGCTCGTCAACTTCTCTGGCAAAATTATCCTATGGAAGGCCAACGTGCAGGGGCAGAAATACGCGCGGTTTGGCTCGATCGCGGTACTATTGTCAAAGCGCGATCGGAGCGAGACTTAGCCATCATCTTTGATCGTCTAGCCGCGGCAGGAATTAATACAGTATTTTTTGAAACCTTTAATGCCGGATATCCCATTTATCCCAGTCGAGTCGCACCTCAACAAAACCCCTTAACATTAGGTTGGGACCCCTTAGAAATCGCGGTAAAATTAGCCCATGAAAGAGGCATGGAATTACACGCGTGGCTCTGGGCTTTTGGAGTAGGAAATAAACGCCATAATAAGATCATAAATCAACCAGACAATTATCTCGGTCCCATTGTCACAGAACATCCCGACTGGGCTAATATTGATAATAAAGGGAATATTTTTCATAAGCATGATGAGAAAGTTTATCTCGATCCCGCCAATCGAGAAGCACGGAGTTTTCTCTTGAGATTAGTCGGAGAAATTGCCAGTCGTTATCAAGTCGATGGCATTCAATTGGATTATATTCGCTATCCCTTTCAAGATCCTAATGCCGGATTTAGTTATGGTTATGGCAAAGCCGCACGCGAGGAATTTAAACAATTAACCGGAGTTGATCCTCTGAAATTAGGCACTAATGGCGGAGAATTATGGGAGCAATGGACTCAGTTTAAAACTCAGAAAATTACCTCTTTTGTCGCCGATGTTTCTCAACTATTACGGAAAAGTTATCCCCATTTAATTTTATCCGTTGCCGTATTTCCTCATCCCGAACATCAACGCATTTATAAAATACAACAACATTGGGAAGAATGGGCTCGTCAAGGAATCGTTGATTTAATCTTACCCATGACTTATGCTTTAGATACCAATCGGTTTCAACGTATTTCCCAACCCTTAACCCAGGAAAAAGCTTTAGGCTCGTCTTTAATTGCACCCGGTGTTAAATTATTAGAAATACCGGAAATTGTCGCGATCGATCAAATTCAAGCCGCGCGCGATTTATCGACAGGTGGTTACGCGATTTTTGCCTTTGAAACGATTAATAATAATTTGCAAAGTTATTTGAATCGCACACAAGGACATTCCACAACGCGATCGATTTCTGTTAATGAACCTATACCCTATCGCAAACCTTTTGCCGCGGCTGCTTCTCGTTATAAAGTATTAAAGCAAGAATGGAGTTTTTTGTTAGCCAATAATCTCTTAAATATCCATGAATCAGAATTGCAAAAATTACGCGCTCAAGCCGATGACTTAGCCAAAGCTTTCAATCAATTATCGGCCAATCCCTCTACTCATAATTTAGAAAATACTCGTCGCCTTTTCCAAGCTTTTAAGTCGGAATTTCCCCATGTTATGCGTCGTCACGCGATCGATAATTCCTATCAAGTGCAAACTTGGCAAAATCGTTTAGACAGTTTAGAAATGTTATTACGCTATGGTGAACGAGTACAATTATCTAAGGGTAATCGGTAATGGGTAATCGG
>JBEDKD010000329.1:0-8389 GCA_041172365.1 Cyanobacteriota bacterium
TAGTGGTAAAACCCGGGCTCACCTGCTCTAGGAAGTTTCATACTTGTGAGGTGAGAGTTTTCTCGTTTTTCTTAACTCTTAATAGGGAAGAAATTATATCTCATCTTTAGTCGAAACGCGATCGCAATCCTAAATAGGTTGTGAGGATTTTTGCAGCCAGAGTATCTTGCTGGCTTGCACCGAAACCATCCCCAAGGGATTTGGTATTACCCATTACCCATTACCCATTACCCATTATTTATTTAATAATTGAGAAGTCGCTTTAACGACTATTTGGGCAGATCCTTCAAAAAAAGGACGATCAATATTTTCTAATGTATCCGTGGGTTGATGATAATGACGCGATCGTAAATTCGCGGTATCTGTCACTAAAACCGCGGGAATACTATTATACCAGAAAGGAGCATGATCGCTGCGTAAAACATCAGGGGTTAATAATCCTTTTAAGGGAATAGGTACTGTGACAACAGGGGGTAAATTTGATGAAGTCAAGGGAGAAAAACTCTTTAAAAGAGATACAGAATCCGTTTCTCCCACAACAGCTAAAAATTCCCCTTGATCGGGAGAAGTTACTCCCGCGGCTTTTACATAATCGGTTGCCGAGATTCCCTCTGGATATTTTTGACATCCGGGGGTGCGACAAGCATGGCCAATCATATCTAAAATGATAACAGCTTTTAAATCTTTTAAAGATTTTCCCTTGCTGGTAAAGGCCAAACTTCCTAATAGTCCTTTTTCTTCCTGATCAAAAAATATTAGTTGTAAAGTTTTCGGGGTAGGTTTATTATGATATAAACGGGCTAATTCTAACAGAGTCGCGATCCCTGTGCCGTTATCATCTACTCCGGGTGATTCTAAGACGGTATCATAATGAGCTCCTACTGTAATTTTCCCTGCTTTGGGGTTAATTCCGGGGCGTTCAACTATGAGATTAATACCCCCTTCAAAGGGTTGTAATATTGGTTGATAACCCCATTGTTTTAGTTTTTCAGTAATATAATTACGAGAGAGAGCCCGATCGCGTTCGTGATACCTTTCTCCCTGTAAAGCTTCCAGATGTTGCCAAAGGATATCGGAATTGATCTGAGGTATTTTTACCTCCCCTGTTTGCTTCTGAGTTTGAGGGGAAATCGGTGTGATGATATCCGAAACAACAGGAGCAGGAGGTAAAGAAGATTTTGAAGCCCACGCGATCGTACTCAGAGCAACTAAAATCACCAAAATTACCCAAATAATTTTACGCATTTTTCATAAGAAGGAAGAAGGAAGAAGGAAGAAGGAAGAAGGAAGAAGGAAGAGCAAGAAGGAAGAGGGAAGAAGGAAGAGGGAAGAGGGAAGAGTGAGGACAATATCCAAGAAACAGGGTTTCTCAGCGGAAAAATCTAGGCTTTAAGATAAGGGTAATTGCCAGAAACCCGGTTTCTTATCCAGGTGCAATATCTCAGTTATTCCCTATTTACCAGTCCCCTTTTTTGAAGTAAGAATATAGTTTTGGGTGGAATAGTTTCTATTTTTAATACTTAAATACTTTGCCAATCAATATCTTTATTAGCCACTTCCAAACCTTGCCCAGAAACAACAACATGGGGAATCGTTTTTGCCGAATATTCGACAATATTTGTGGACTTGTGTAACCATTGACAATAAAGAGGATTCACTTCTTCCGAAATTACTTTTAGGGTTTGTAGTTCCCTCTCCAACTGTAATGTAAGCTGATTAACCTTTTGAGATTGTATCAATAAACGCTGACGTCCTAATTGCAGTTGAAATTCTAATTCTTGCCATTGTTGTTGCGTTTGTAATTTATCTAAAACTGTCTGTTTTGAATCCAGAAGAGCCTGTTTTTGCTTGATCTGCGTTTCCACCTCACTCAACAATCGAGTTAAATCTTGAATTTCCGCAAACCACTGTTCTTCTATGATACAATTGTGCTGGTGAAACTCCGCCAAACCCTCTAGGGTACTATTGGTGGCAAAATTGACCACCATGCGACAGTGAGAAGATTGATCAATAAGCTTCTTCTGGGAATTGTGAAGGGTAGTAAGTTCCCCTTGAAGTGTCGCAATTTCCCCTTGCAGTTGTGAAATGGTATCTAGCATGGTAGCCATGATATTGATTCTCCGATAGATGGGATGCCTCAAACCTTAATGATATTGATCATATCAGGAAGTCGATACCAAGTTCTCAAAATTGCCCATTCCATCATTGAATCCTTCAAACTTCCCTAATTTTGACAATCTGGGAAGAGCCGATAGAATCTACTTAGGGACATGGGGCAAAGCCCTTAACTAAAATTTACCTAAAATGGTGAAAAATTACTCAGATTCTCAGCTATAATCAGTGACAACAGCACTTAGGTAGTTTTGAGTACATTTACGAGAAGCGCGATCGGATTTTTACCATCAATTCTGGATTTTGCTCATATTAGTAGTGCCAATAGTGCTTATTCGTCTTTGCCTGTGGCTAGTCGAGACGGATTAAAAATGACATCTTTACGCAAGATTAATCAAACCGTTGGATTAAGTCCTGAGTTAGCTAAGGAATCTATTTTGGATCACCAGTGTTAATCAGGAGTCTAACAATGAATCTGACTAAAACAGTCTTATTAGGAGGCTTAACTGCGACTTTTCTTTTAGAGTTATTCGGCAATTATACACCCAATAAAATCATAAAGAAAACCATAAATTTCACCTCTTTATTCTCAGTAAACACCGTAAATCATCATTCTAATTTACTATATAATCAATCCCCTTTGATTGTTTCCTATGTATCAGGTAAAAATGTAGTAAATTCCACTGTTACGGCGGTGTTAAAAAATGAAGAGCATAAGGAAATATTCTCTTCTCCAAATGGCTTCAGACTCATTGATTATGGCAAGGGAAAAATGGGCGATTTTTTCATGTTTACTTTCGCGATTTTTCTGGGGTTAATATTATCTAAACTGCTCAAGAAATATCATACTAAATTCAATTACCCTGAGTCAGTAACACCCAAAATATTATCGGAGAGTGCCCCAGATAAAGATATCAATATTAGCAATTCTTGTATCAGTAAAAATGAGATAGATGCGCCAGAGCAAATCATGTGGAATCTCTGTGAAAGCATGATGGCTTCTATTATTGTTGTCTCAGCAGAAAATGTTATAACATTTGTGAATCAGGCAACTTGTCAACTATTAGGCTATAGGAAAGCAGAATTAATTGGTAAATCCTTTAACTTCGTGCTCCACAAAAAAAAAGAATCCTTGTCTCAAGATGCGGCCCCCGGAAACACACTAAAAAAAAGGGAAGTCCAGCAAAATTACGAAGGCATTTATTTAGCCAAAACCGGGAAAAAAATTCGGGTTATTGTTTCCTCATCTCTACAACAAGAAGGTGATACAAATTTCGCGACACTGTATATAGCCCAGGATATAACAGAACAAAAACAGGTGGAGCGTGTCTTACGACAAAGTGAGAAAAAGTTTCGCCAATTAGCGGAAACAGTAACAGCCGCGGCATTTATTTATCAGGGAAGTGAGTTACGTTATGTCAATGCGGCCACAGAAACCATTACAGGCTATACTCGTAATGAATTATTCACGATTAATTTTTATGACTTAATTCATCCTGACTTTCGGACCTTGGTGACTCAAGTCGGTGTTTTAAGTAATCTGCGAGAAAACCGCCTAAGCAAATGTGAAGTAAAAATCATTACAAAACAGGGAGAATCTCGTTGGATTGAACTCACAACAGATATTATTAAATTTGAAAGAAAAATCTCTGTTTTAGCCACAGCTTTTGATATTAGCGATCGCAAGAAATCTGAAGAAATTATTCGTTATCAAGCCGCCTATGATCAATTAACCGATTTACCGAATCGGACCTTATTTAATGAACGTCTTTCTTTATCGTTAAAACAAGCAGAAAAGACCGAGAAAAGCCTCGCGGTGATGTTTCTAGACTTAGATCGTTTTAAAAATATTAATGATACATTAGGTCATGCAGCAGGCGATCGCTTATTAGAAAAGTTTGCCGAACGCATTATTCATAGTGTACGTTCAACGGATACCGTCGCCCGATGGGGAGGGGACGAATTTACCGTATTACTTCCGAATATTACCCACATGGATGACGCGATTAAAACCGCCCAAAGAATTTTAGATAACCTGAAACCGACATTTAATATTAACGAGCATCAACTTCATATTAGCAGTAGTATTGGGATTGCCCTTTATCCCAGTGATGGTTTTGATGCCGATACCCTGTTAAAAAATGCTGATACGGCTTTATATCGTGCCAAAGAAAATGGACGCAATAATTATCAATTATATACTTCAAAATTAACCACAAAAGTAGGCAAATATTTAACTTTAGAAAATCGCCTATATCAAGCCTTAGAAAGAGGAGAATTTGAAATTTATTATCAACCCAAAGTCAATATTAAAAACTGGGAAATTCAAGGAATGGAGGCCCTATTGCGTTGGAATCATCCCGAATTAGGTTTGGTTCCTCCTAATACATTTATTCCGATCGCGGAAGAAAACGGGTTAATTCTGCCGATAGGGGAATGGACCCTGCGAAGTGCCTGCCAACAAAATAAAATTTGGCATAACATGGGGTGGTCAAATTTGCGGATCGCGGTAAATTTATCCGCCCGTCAATTCCAGCAAGAAAATCTGGTGAAAAAAATTGTCCATTCTTTAGATGAAACTGGGTTAGAACCCCAATTTTTAGAATTAGAAATAACCGAAGCGACTTGTATGCAAGATGTCGAATTAACCAAACAAGTTCTCACGGAATTAAAAAAACTGGGAATTAGCATCGCGATGGATGATTTTGGTACGGGTTATTCTTCCCTAAGTTATTTAAAAAATTTCCCGTTGAATATCCTCAAAATTGATAAATCCTTCGTGCAGAATTTAACAATGGCTCCCTACGAACAGGCGATCGCGCAAGCGATTATGGCCCTAGGACAAGGTTTAAATTTAAGTATCGTTGCAGAAGGAGTAGAAACCAAAGAACAATTAGACTTTTTACAATCCCTCGATTGTCAAGAAATCCAAGGTAACTACTTTAGTCCACCCTTACCCTCCCAGAAAGTGACACGACTAATGCAAAAAAAGCGTCTTCACGTCATTAGAAGCGCATAAAGAAGGAAGAAGGAAGAGGGAAGAAGGAAGAAGGAAGAGGGAAGAAGGAAGAAGGAAGAAGGAAGAAGGAAGAAGGAAGAAGGAAATAAACCTTTAATCCCGAATCACCCATCACCAATCCCCTATTGCCAATCACCTATCACCAATCCCCTATTGCCAATCACCCATCACCAATCCCCTATTGCCAATCACCCATCACCAATCCCCTATTGCCAATCACCCATCACCAATCCCCTATTCCCAATCCCCTATTCCTAATCACCAATCACCAATCACCAATCACCAATCACCAATCACCAATCACCAGTCCCCAGGCCCCAATCACCCGCCAAAAGTGCCAAATTCCGAACAAAATCCCAAAATAGTGTTAAGAACAACGGAACTTTGCTACAAAACAGAAGACAATAAGCCTACTTGATGTTGGAAGTTTCGTCTTTATGCAGCCAATTCGCACATTTAACGTATCTCCCTCCTTACCCCCCATCTTAGAACCCCTCCGCAAGTTAGCCTCTAACCTGCACTGGGACTGGAATATGGAATCGAAAGACCTATTTCGGCGTTTGGATCGGGACCTATGGGAAGAGAGCAAACATAACCCCGTACTCATGTTAGGTACTATCTCCCAACAACGACTCCAAGAGGTTGCGGAGGATGAAGGGTTCATCGCCCAAATGACTCGGGCTGCCCAACAATTAGACGACTATCTCAAAAATCGCGCCTGGTTTCGCAAAGAGCGAGGCACGAAAAAAGAATGCTATGCCTATTTCTCAATGGAGTTTGGCCTAGCCAAATGTTTGCCCATTTATTCAGGGGGTTTAGGGGTACTCGCGGGGGATCACCTTAAATCAGCTAGTGATTTAGGATTACCCTTGGTGGGTGTGGGTTTACTCTACCAAGAAGGGTATTTTTCCCAGTATCTCAACGCGGATGGGTGGCAACAAGAACACTATCCCATCAATGACTTCTATAATATGCCCGTGCATTTAGAGCGTAATCCCGATGGTTCGGAATTACGGATCGAGGTGGACTATCCGGGGCGCAAGGTTGTGGCTCGCGTATGGCGCGTACAAGTGGGAACTGTTCCCCTTTATCTCCTTGATACTAATATTGATATCAATAGTCGCTACGACCAAGATATTACGGATCGCCTCTATGGTGGAGATAAGGTGCTGCGTATGCACCAAGAAATCATGTTAGGTATTGGTGGAGTGAAAATGCTCAGGGCCTTGGGGCTCCATGTCACCGCCTATCATGCGAATGAAGGACACGCGGCCTTTATGTCTTTGGAACGGATGCGCGTGTTGATGCAAGAAGAACACCTCAGTTTTGACCAAGCTAAACAGGTAGTAGTCGCCAGTAGTGTCTTTACTACCCATACTCCAGTACCCGCGGGCTTTGACTTATTTGATCCCGATATGGTGATGCACTATGTCGGTCATTATGCCCCCGTTTTCGGTCTCGGACGCGAACAGTTTTTGGCATTAGGTCGTCAAAATACGGGTGATTTTTCCTCTCCCTTTAATATGGCAATTCTGGCCATTAAAATGTCCAGTTTTGTTAATGGTGTTGCCGCGTTACATGGTGTCGTATCTCGCCATTTATTTAAGGATTTATGGCCAGGACTCCCCCTCTCAGAAGTACCTGTTACCTCTATTACTAATGGGGTTCATGCTCGTAGTTGTGTAGCTAAGTCTACTCAAGATTTATATGACCGTTATTTAGGCCCAGATTGGGAAACGACTCGCCGTGACGATCGCTTCTGGGAGCGTGTTTATTCGATTCCTGATGAGGAAGTTTGGCGTAACCATGAGCGTTCTCGTCTCGATTTAGTCATGTTTGCCCGCGAATGGTTGGTCAAATGTTTACGCGATCGCGGTGCGGCCCAAGCGGAGATTGATCAGGCACAAGAAGTATTAGACCCCACTGTGCTCACGATTGGTTTTGCTCGTCGTTTTGCTACTTATAAACGGGCGAGTTTGTTCTTGCGTGATGTCGATCGGATCAAACGGGTTTTACACTCCAAAGAGCGTCCGGTGCAATTTGTGATCGCGGGGAAATCACACCCCGAAGACATCCCCGGAAAAGAGTTAATTCGCGAGATTATTCATTTCGTCCGCGATCAGGGTATGGGGGATTCTATTGTCTTTCTCCCTAATTATGATATTCAGATATCGCGTTTAATGGTTGCCGGATGTGATGTTTGGTTAAATACTCCCCGTCGTCCCCGTGAAGCTTCTGGTACTTCAGGGATGAAAGCCGCGATGAATGGGGTGTTAAACCTCAGTATTTTAGATGGTTGGTGGGATGAAGCGGATTACGTCCGCACGGGTTGGCCCATCGGTCATGGGGAAGAATATCACGACCAAAAATATCAAGATGAGGTAGAAGCTAATGCTTTATATGACCTCATTGAGAAGGAAGTCGTACCTCTTTTTTATAACCGCGATGAGAATAGTATTCCTCGTGGTTGGGTTGGTAAAATGAAAGACGCGATTCGTCTCAATTGTCCTCGTTTTAATACAGCCCGGATGGTGAAAGATTATGCTCGTCTGGCTTATTTTCCTGCCAGCGATCGCTTCTCGACAATGACGGAGAATCATTATGAACCCGCGAAGCAATTAGCTCGTTGGAAAAAACAAGTCTTTGAGAAGTGGTATGACATCAAGATTGAAGCGATCGATATTTCTGCTGATACCGATGTCAAAGTTAATCAACCCATTGGGGTGAAAGCGCGAATTAATTTAGCTGGATTAACACCCTCCGATGTCCAAGTTGAACTTTATCAAGGTAAAGTTGATCAATATGGTGATATTGTTGACGGTGAATCTGTGATCATGGAATATCATGGTCAAGATAATAATAATGCCAGTCTTTATACGGCTGATATTATCTATACTTCCAGTGGAATGCAGGGGTTATCATTGCGGGTATTACCGAAACATGAAAACCTCAGCAGTCGCAATGAATTAGGGCTGATTCTTTGGGCTCAATAATTAGAGTAGGGACACGGCAGTGCCGTGTCCTCTAATTTATCAAGCTTTTTGGTGGAAAAACCGAGTTTCTTCAGTAAGAGACTCGGTTTTTTTTATGATAACCACAAAGTAGGGACACGGCACTGCCGTGTCCCTTATCGCGTCATATAGCACCCGCCAAGACGGTTAGGACAAAAAACGCCATCCCATCCTATGAGCTCTGTAGGGGCTCTTTCACCCATATCTGTGCCACCAAACAGACAGGCCTCCAAACCCGCCCCATCCC
>JBEDKD010000330.1:0-3176 GCA_041172365.1 Cyanobacteriota bacterium
CCCCATTACCGATTACCCATTACCGATTACCGATTACCCATTACCCATTACCAATTTTGGGTAAACTAAAAGAATAGAGAATGAAGAGGAAAGAAGAATGGCAGAGTATCGTAGAATCGAATATCGCATTGGCAAAGATGGCAAAATTACGGAAACAGTCCTAAATGCCACGGGATCAACTTGTACCGAAACCACTGCTGAAATAGAAAAAGCCTTGGGTAAGGTGGAAGCGCAAAAATTTCTCCCCGAATATTATGAGGGTGAAGAAAATCTCACTGTTACGGAAACGCAGTCTCTCAGTCAAGGATAAAGAAGTTAACCATGCCCAATCTCTTAGCAACCAGTATGTCTTCCTTTAGCAATTTCCTAGCTTTTGGAGGCGTTTTTTTAGTTCTTATCTCTGCCTATGCTGGTTCCGATGCGGCTGATGCTGTGGAATTTCAGTATGATGCCTTCCTGTTACAACGCATGAGGGAATTAGGTATCTATTCTTGGCAAGATTTAGGGAAAAAATCGGGGTTGACTCGCGTCCGTTTACGATGGGTGCGAAAAGGCTCGATCGCGGTTCTGCCCGTGGGACAATTAACTCAATTAGCGAAGGCTCTGGGTTGGAGTCTCGATGAGTTAGTGCAGAATTTTGGCAAGTTGTCTACGGCTAAGGTGGTGATTACAACTGATACGGAGGCAATGGAAGAATTACGACAACAATGTGCGCGACTGCGGGAGGAATTACAACAGCAAAAGAATCTATTAACTCAGGATTTTCGCGTAGATACTTTTTCACAATTACAAACCCTCCTCACTAATTATCCTAGTGCTCGTCAAATGGCCGAATCTAATTCTAATTTGCGAGCGAAAAATTTAACCGCGTTATTTACTCCTTTGGATAATTTATTAGAATCTTGGGGCTGGGAACTTATCGGGGTTCCTTGGGCGAGAATCCCTTATGATCCTCAGTTACATCAACCAGATAATGACGATATTAAGGAGGGTGAATTGGTTTATATTCGTTTTGTCGGATATCGAGATCGCGATCGTATTCTTTGTCCAGCAAAAGTCAGTCGCACTCTCCCCGCGGGGGTCAAAAATTAATCCTTATCTTCTCATGGTAGTAAGCTCGTGCTTCTACTTATTTTTTCCCGATTTGTCCTGAAAAAGCATTGATTTTACTCAGGTTTTCCCCTACCAATTATGACCACTATTGCCATTGATTTTGGAAGTAGTAATACAGTAGTTTGTCTGATTAATCCAGATACTAAATTACCGGAAAGTTTGCGCTTTAATGACATATCTCGCATTTTTAAAATGACGCGTGGTAATGGGGAACTTATGGAAATTCCGGTCATTCCCACTTTAGCATTTGTGCAAAAAGACCATCAATTAATCTTAGGGGAAAAAGTGCGATCTCAACGCTTAGGACAAGCACAGCCAGACCGATATTTTAAACTATTTAAACGAGATTTAGCCGCGGATTTTCAACCCCCTCCCCGTCAAATTGATGAGATTACTTATACTCCTGAATTTATTTCAGAAGAATTTATTAAGGCGATTTGGCAAGAATTAAAACAGCAAAAAATTCACCCCACTCGCCTAATTTTTACGGTTCCCGTTGGTGCTTTCGAGCGATATTTAGATTGGTTTCGAGATTTAGCTGTAAAGTTAGGCGTGGATGATGTTCAATTAGTGGATGAATCTACTGCCGCGGCTTTAGGTTACGCGGTAAAACGACCGGGATCTTTAGTCTTAGTGGTTGATTTTGGTGGTGGGACTTTAGATTTAAGTTTGGTTCGCACTGCCCTGGTTTCACCTCTGGATAAGGGGAGTTTAGGGGGAGTGCGTGCGGAGGTTTTAGCGAAATCTGATGCTTATGTCGGAGGGGAAGATATTGATATTTGGCTCGTCGAAGCTTATCTGAAAAAGATGGGTTTATCACGCGAGGATGTGGGGAAAATTGGTTGGCAAAGTTTATTAGAAATTGCCGAAAAATTAAAAATTAAGCTTTCTCGCAATAATGAGGCGAAAGAAGCTTGGTTTGATGATGAAAATTTTATGTCCCATGAATTGCATTTAACCCGTGATCAGTTTGAGATTATTCTGGAGAATCGTCAATTATTAGGACAGTTAAGAGAAGCCTTAGATGATATATTAAGTATTGGCTTGGGTAAAGGGATTAATAAATCGGAGATTGAACAGGTTTTGTTAGTGGGGGGGACTTGTTTAATCCCCGCGATTCAAAATTTGGTTATTTCCTATTTTGGACGGCAAAAGGTTCGTATGAATAAACCTTTTGAAGCTGTCGCCCACGGGGCTCTTGCGTTAAATGATTTTAAGGAAATTGATGATTATTTACGTCATAGTTATGCGATTCGTTTGTGGGAGCCTCACACGAAAACTTATTCTTATAGTTTAATCTTTGAAAAGGGGATGAAGTATCCTTGTAAAACTAATCAAGCTTTGACGTTACAAGTCGCCCTCGAAGGACAACAGGAAATTCGTTTAGATATTGGGGAATTAGCAGAAATTTCTCACCCGGAGGTGATTTTTAATGCACAAGGACAAATGACGAGTAGTTTTTTACATAAAAATAATGAATTTCGTTCTTTGGAAAGTCACCATGAACAGGTTTGTGTTGCCCATTTAACTCCCCCTGGACAAATTGGTGTCGATCGCGTTTCTGTGGAGTTTGAAGTCAATGTGCAACGGGTTTTGTTAGCAACGGTCCGTGATTTAATGACGGGGATGATCTTAGTCGAAAGAGGCGCGATCGCGAAACTTCAATAACTTATCATAACTTGTCGGTTTCATTGAGGTACAATCATATTCAGAAACGGTGTTTCTTTACCCAACATTGTCCCAGTCTCAGGGGCGAACCCCCCCCGCGATCGTCTCTGAACGCGTAAGTTACAACCCAATATAATAAAAACAGGAATTAACTAATTATGTCTCTCAACAAAATTGACTATAAAAATAAATCGGAGCCTGGGGAAAATAATCTGATTTTAAATAACTCAAACAAACCTAGAGAATATGATGCTGTTTTAGGTGGTAATGATTTACCAAGTATTCCGGCTAATTCGGCAGTTTTAGGAGGCTTTCAAGGTGTAGAAAAACGACTAAACTCTCCCAGGAAAGATGTGAAAATAGGCGCGATAAAAGACGCGTTCAGCTATGGACAA
>JBEDKD010000331.1:0-4026 GCA_041172365.1 Cyanobacteriota bacterium
ATATATGTCGATGGGTGTCAAATATCTAGGCGAACCCGCCCCTACAGGCCTGTAAAATCTGAGGATAAATTTGTAGGGTTAAGCGATCAATTCTGTCACCCACAGATAATCTTGATAAACCCGCCCTCACCTAACTGTGAAACTGGCTACAATAATACACACGATCGCGTTTTTTCCTGGTACGTTTATCTGGGGTAAAAGAAGCGCGATCGCTTTATATTAATGTAGGCGCGATCGCGTTGGGTACGAAAATATCGCGATCGCGAAGCATCTGCCCTTGGCAGAATCGCTTTTATCGGGTAATAAAACTTAGAGATATAATTCATATTATCGGTAATTCTCAAAACCTATGACTCAAGCTTTAACCAAACTCGTAAATTTTCAGGAATTTGTCGAGAGGCTTCCAGAAAATGCGGCGGTACGTTACGAACTACATAATGGAGAGATTGTTGAGATGGCACAACCAGTAGGGGAACACGAGGAAGTTATCAGCTTTCTTGGCATCAAAATTTCCGTTCAAATAGATCGTCTGGGATTACCCTATGGTATCCCCCGCCAAGTAATAGTTAGACCTCCTGAAAAAGACTCCGGTTATTTCCCTGATGTTTTGGTACTCAATCGTGCAAATCTGGCAAATGAAACATTATGGCAAAAACAATCTACCCTCAGTTTAGGTGCATCGATCCCTTTAGTAATTGAGGTTGTCTCAAGCAATTGGCGCGATGATTACTATTTGAAATACGCGGATTATGAGGAGATGGGTATCGAGGAATATTGGATTGTAGATTATGCTGCATTGGGCGGACGCAATTTTATTGGCAATCCTAAACAACCAACAATTTCTGTCTGTAACTTGGTTGAGGGTGAATATCAAATCGCGAAGTTTCGAGATAACGATCGCGTTGTGTCGCAAACTTTTCCAGAGTTGAACCTCACAGCCAACCAGATTTTTCAAGCTGGTGCAGTTTAGCATCATTTGTTAATGGGGTTGGGGCGGGTTTATATAATTTGTTGGTGGGTGTCAAATATCTAGGCTCCCCCGCCCCTACAAGCCTCTAAAATATGGGGATAAATTTGTAGGCGCGGGTTAAACAATTAATTCTGTCACCCACAGATAATCTTGATAAACCCGCCCCCTCCACACTGTGAAACTGGCTACAACAATGCACACGATTCTGCCAAGGGCAGATGCTGAGTGCTACGCACACGCGACGCGTTAGCTCCGCTTGCGCGCAGCGCAAACACGATCGCGCTTTTTTCCATCCATGTTTATCTGGGGTAAAAGAAACGCGATTCTGCCTGAGTGCCTCAGCATTCGGCTTCGCGAAGGGCAAATACGACACGATCGCGCTTCTGCGCTTCACCTCAAATCAAACTCAAATTGATCAGAGATTAAGGGGAGGACGGGTTGATCACAGTTATCTGTAAATATCACAAGAGATCGCGAAAGCTCCCCTAGAAAATGTACCGCGATCGGGCTTCTTCAATTACTCGATTCAAGGGAAAATCGTGATATTGATTCACCCGATTTGATATCACCAGAGCATTTTTTTCACACAACGGAGGAAAGCCCTAACAGATTTTGGTTATTCCGATAATAACCCCGGAATTGACTCAGGATATTTTTGATATCCCCATTGACTTGTTCCATTGTAATACCTAATTGAGACGCGATCGCGCCATAATGAGCCTCAGCACTAATTAACTCTAAAACATCCCATTCTTGTGGGTTTAAAGACACCTGCTCAGAACCCTTTTTCACCGTGGATAACAAATAAAAAGCAATACCCGAATCCAGATAAGAATATCCCAGATGAGTTTGTTGCACCATATCCGCAATTTTGGCAATAGAAGCATTTTTCAAACAATAAGAGTCTGCCTCTACCGTCAAAGCGCGATCGATTTCTGTCGGTTGACTATCATCAATTAACAGACAGATTTTCAAATCAGGATTATCGGAATTTTTCTGCACTTCTCGAAATTCCTTGGTTAACTCCCCTCCATCTCGATCAGGTAAACTCATATCCACTAACGCGACATCCCCACCCCCAACAGACTTAAGTAAAACTAACCCCGTATCCGCGTTGGTAGCTTCACTATAAATATCAATACCATCCCGCGATCTTAACCCATTTCTTAACCCAATACGCAGAGACTCATTATCCTCAATCAGAAACACCTGAATATCACAATTAGAAGCCTTTTCTTCAGGCTCAGGCTGTTTATATTCAGGCAAATCATTCGGAGCCCCACAAGCCGCGATCGAACCCCCAAAACTCATATCCGCCTGTGACTCAGGATGATCTTTTTTAATAGCCGCAAGTTGCTCCGGCGAGAGAATTTTAGACGGATCAAAACCGAAATCAATTTCCGTGCGTAAACCACGTTGTTTCACCCGTTTCAAATTATAAAAGCGCTTATTCCAAGTCGTCTTCGCAAAAGCCCAAAGACAACCCAACAAATAACGACGCTTAAACGAATCTTTCTCCCACCAATATTCCCAAGTTTTATTCATATAAAACCGGGCATAATTACGGAGAACACCCTTCAGTAATTCCTCACGGGTGATCGCGTCCGGTTTCATAATAGGAGTGACAAAATTATATTGAGAATAATCCCGCACCTCTACCTGAGCACCCACATCCTCAAATAAATCCGAAAATGGCCAAGGAGTAAACATATTCCAGTTAGTCATGTCGGCCTTCCAATCCCGTGCCATTTTATAGGTTTCTTCGATAGTTTCTAACGTTTCATTGGGCAAACCCATAATAAATTGCACTTCCGCTAAAATGCCATTTTCTCGAAGCAGTCGCACCGCTTTTTTATTATCTTCGATCGTGGTTTCTTTGCGAAACACATTCAAATTTAATTGCGCCGCGGCTTCCGTGCCTAAAGAAACATGAACTAAACCCGCTTTGCGATAAAGAGGTAATTCTTTCTCATCTCGTAAAATATCGGTAACACGGGTATTAATACCCCAATGAACATCTAATTTTCGTTCGATTAATTCCTTACACAATGATACAAATTTGGGTTTATTAATCGTGGGTTCTTCATCCGCTAAAATGAAAAATCCGACTTGATGTTGTTTTACTAAAATTTCAATTTCATCGACAAACTTCTTCGGACTGCAAGAACGATATTTACGCCAGAATCGCCACTGGGAACAAAAACGACAACGGAATGGACAACCTCTCGCATAATTGGGAACCGCGACTCGGACATTAAGTGGTGTATATATGTATTTTTCCCAGTCTAATAAAGTCCAATCGGGGCTTAAAATATCTAAGTTTTTAATCGGGGGATGGGCTGGAGTTACCACAACTTTTCCCTCTTTGAGAAAGGCAATCCCTAGAATATTCTCTCGATTTTCTTGATCAACTCCTGCCGCGATCGCGCTCAATAAATTAACGGTAATTTCTTCCCCTTCACCCCGAATAATATAATCAACCCAAGGGGCAGCATTGAGGACTTCATTATACATATAAGTAGGATGAACACCCCCCATAATTGTCACAGCATTAGGACAAACATCCTTCACAATTTTGAGAGTAGTTTGGGATTGATAAATCATCGGAGTAATCGCGGTAGCCAACACCACATCCGGCTGATATTGCGCGATAATTTGAGCTAGAATATCATTAGGAATATAATCCGTCATCGCGTCAACAAAACGGATATTATTAAAACCTGCCTGTTTTAAAGCACCACCCACATAAGGAACCCAACTTGGCGGCCAATTACCCGCGATTTCCGCACCACCAGAATGATAATTAGGTTGAATCATCATAATCCGCATAATATTTTTCTCCTTGAGATATTCCAACCGGAAAATGAGTCTATCAATGCTATTTTTAATAGTCTTAATTTATAACTATATAGCGATATATCGTGATTGTGTCTAAACTTTGCAAAAATTAACATATATCGGAGGGAAGCAAAGAAACCCGGTTTGTAGGAGAAATATGCACGATATAGCACATCTGAATGAATTGTACAATTGAGGTAGGGGCAATCCCCCCGTGG
>JBEDKD010000332.1:0-22134 GCA_041172365.1 Cyanobacteriota bacterium
TCATTATTAAATAAAGGAACTTGTGTACACCTATACAACGATTTGCTTGAGGAACAGCCATGCAACTAAAGACCAGGGTCGCGGCGAAACGGGCAACGGGAGCTTATGCGTTAATTGATAGTTTAAAACGCCACGGTGTCAAACATATTTTTGGATATCCGGGCGGTGCTATTCTCCCTATTTATGATGAACTCTATCGCGCAGAGGCCGAAGGTGGCATTCAACATATTCTAGTTAGACATGAACAAGGGGGCGCTCACGCGGCCGATGGTTATGCCCGAGCCACGGGCCAAGTGGGGGTTTGCTTTGGGACTTCAGGTCCGGGCGCGACTAATTTAGTCACGGGTATCGCGACAGCTCAAATGGACTCTATTCCAATGGTTATTGTTACCGGGCAAGTCCCCCGTGCCGCGATTGGTACTGATGCCTTCCAAGAAACTGATATCTACGGTATTACTCTCCCTATTGTTAAACATTCTTATGTCGTGCGTGATCCGCGTGATATGGCGCGCATTGTCGCGGAGGCGTTTCATATTGCCAGCAGTGGACGCCCAGGACCCGTTTTAATTGATGTGCCTAAAGATGTCGGTTTAGAAGAATTTGATTATGTTCCTGTAGAACCAAATTCGGTGCGGATTCCGGGTTATCGTCCTACTGTTAAGGGTAATCCTCGTCAAATTAATCAAGCTATTAATTTATTACGGGAAGCTTTACGACCTTTATTATATGTGGGTGGTGGCGCGATCGCGGCTAATGCCTATCAGGAAATTAAGGAATTAGCAGAATTATTCCAACTTCCTGTGACAACAACCTTAATGGGTAAAGGTATATTTGACGAAAATCATCCCTTATCCGTCAAAATGTTAGGAATGCACGGCACCGCCTATGCTAATTTCGCGGTGACGGAATGTGACTTATTAATTGCCGTGGGAGCTCGTTTTGATGATCGAGTAACGGGTAAATTAGATGAATTTGCCTCACGCGCTAAAGTCATTCATATTGATATTGATCCCGCGGAAGTGGGTAAAAACCGTGCTCCTGAAGTTCCCATTGTCGGAGATGTGAAGCACGTTTTACAGGAACTTCTCCATCGTTGTCACGAAATTAATGATTTAGTGCGTCCGAATCAAACTAAGGCTTGGTTAGATCGGATTAATCGTTGGAAAGAAGATTATCCTTTAGCTGTGCCTCACTATGAGGATGTCATTTCTCCTCAAGAAGTGGTAGTGGAATTAGATCGTCAAGCACCGGACGCCTATTATACCACAGATGTCGGTCAACATCAAATGTGGGCTGCCCAATTTTTGAATAATGGCCCCCGTCGTTGGATTTCGAGCGCGGGTTTAGGGACGATGGGATATGGTATGCCCGCCGCGATGGGTGCAAAAGTCGCGTTACCCGATGAACAAGTGATTTGTGTTGCCGGGGATGCTAGTATTCAGATGAATATTCAGGAGTTGGCTACCCTTGCCAAATATGGTATTAATGTCAAAACTGTTATTCTTAATAATGGTTGGCAAGGGATGGTTCGTCAGTGGCAACAGGCGTTTTATGGTGAGCGTTATTCTTCTTCTGATATGGAAGCGGGAATGCCTGATTTTGTCATGTTGGCGACGGCTTTTGGTGTGAAGGGAATACGCGTTTCTGATTACCATGAGTTGAAAGACGCGATCGCGTCTATGTTGGCCTATAACGGTCCGGTTTTATTAGATGTACAAGTGAAACGGGATGAGAATTGTTATCCAATGGTGGCTCCGGGTAAGAGTAATGCTCAGATGATTGGTTTGCCTCAACCGAAAACTCCGAAGGCGGGACCCGAAATTATTTATTGTCCTAGTTGTGGGGCAGAAAATGAGGCTCATAACAAATTCTGTCCTGAATGTGGTACGAAGATGTAAGAGTTATTAATTAGTTGAAATTAAGGGGGTTTTCTCTGAGGGGAAAACCTTTTTTTTGTTGGAAACCGCAGATATAGGCGAAGCCTTCCCGTAGGGTACGCTCAACGCAGATGATTTTTGATGAGGCAGAAACCGGGTTTCTTCACGAATTTATGAGCTTTGAGCGAAGAGTCTGATGTCAGAAACCCGGTTTTTTTGTTTGTGTACTATAATTGCCAATATCAATGGATAAGGTTTGGCTAATTCACTGAGGACAGACATGGACTTTCTCTCTAATACCGTGGTGCTGTCGCGGATGCAATTTGCACTGACAGCTATCTTCCACATGCTTTGGCCAGTGCTCACAACAGGCATGGGTATTTATCTTGTTATAGTTGAAGGATTGTGGCTGAAAACTCGCAATCCTGACTATTATCATCATGCTCGTTTTTGGGCAAAGCTTTATGTGCTTAACTTCGGTATTGGTGTTGCTTCCGGTATCCCAATGGAATTTCAATTTGGGACTAATTGGGCTCCATTCTCGGAAGCGGTAGGAGATTTTTTTGGTAGCATTTTAGGCTTTGAAGGCTCGATGGCATTCATGTTAGAAGCGGGTTTTTTAGGTATCATGTTGTTTGGCTGGGGGCGCGTTAATCCTGTCATTCACTATCTCGCGACGATCATGGTTGCCTTTGGTGCTAATCTATCTACTTTCTGGATTTTAGTTGCTAATTCTTGGTTGCAAAGTCCCACGGGTGGGGAATTTGTTAATGGCAAGTTTGTCGTTGCGGATTATTTTGAGGCTATCCTCAACCCTTTTATGGTTAATAGCGTTCTCCATATGTTTTTTGCGACTTTGGAAACTTCGCTATTTGTTATTGGTGGTATTAGTGCTTGGTATATTTTGAATAAGCGCAACGAAGCTTTTTTTTCCAAGTCTTTGAAGATTGTTTTAGTGGCCGCGATCGCGGTGACTCCTTTACAACTTTATATCGGACATTTGAGTGCGGAACAAGTTTATCACTACCAACCCACTAAACTCGCCGCGATGGAGGCTCAATGGGAAACAATTCCCGCGGGACAAACCGCCGATTGGAGTGTTCTAGCTTTACCTAATGAAAAATCGGAAAAAAATGACTGGGAGATGACAATTCCTAATGCCTTGGGATTGATATTAGAATTTAAACCCAAACTATCGGAACCTGTCTTGGGTTTGAAGGAATGGAAACCTGAAGATCGGCCTCGTATGGTGGGTTTAATTTTCTATTCCTTTCGCATCATGGTTGCGATTGGTTTTTACTTCGCGGGATTGATGGCATTCAGTGTATTGCAGTGGCTACGGGGTAAGCTTTCACCAGATAATATTACTCAGCAAACTTGGCTAATGGGAGCTTGGATTTTAGCGGCTCCTCTGGGATATATTGCCGTAGAATCTGGTTGGATTGTGCGTTGTGTCGGACGGCAACCCTGGACTGTTTATGGGCAAATCCGCACTGTTGATGCTGTTTCTGCTATACCTGCGAGTAATGTTTTGGTATCTCTGATTAGCTTTGCTTTGATCTATAGTTTTCTCTTGGTTTGTACCTTGTATTTTGGTAGTCGGATTATTCGCCAAGGGCCTAACTTAAGTCTGCCTGTGCCCGGTAGAGACAATCAACCCGCGATCGAGACAACATTGGCTAAACATATTCCCGATAGCCGTCCAGCAGAAGCACAACAATAGGAGGTTTAATGGCCGCTTTAGAGCATTTTCTTCCCCAAGTCTGGTTTGTAATTTTGGCTCTTTTTCTATTGCTCTATGTCATGCTAGATGGTTTTGACTTAGGCGTAGGAATTTTGTCACTAACGACTTCAGATGATGAACGACGCAGCATTCTAATGACGAGTTTGGGTAATGTTTGGGATGCCAATGAAACATGGCTTGTATTAATGGGTGGTGCTCTTTTTGGTGCATTTCCTCTGGCTTACGGCACGATTTTAAATGCCCTTTACATCCCCATTATGTTGATGTTATTTGGGTTGATTTTTCGCGCGGTTGCCTTTGAGTTTCGTGAACATTCTCACCGAAAGTTATTTTGGAATTATGCTTTTGGTTGCGGGAGTTTTTTGGCCGCGATCGCTCAAGGTTTAGCTCTCGGTGGGGTACTAGAAGGAATTACTGTTGATCACGCGGGACACTTTATCGGTACAACTTGGGACTGGCTAACTTGGAGGTCAATTTTAGTAGCTTTGACACTCATTCAAGGCTATGTCTTGATTGGTTCGACTTATTTAATTATGAAGACTGAGGGGGAACTACAAAAGACTCATTATCGCACTGCTAAAATTGCCGCGATCACGACACTGCTTGGAGCGGTTTTGATTACGATCGCGACTCCTATTTTTTCCGAAAGCGCGCGGGCAAGGTTATTCGATCCGCCCCTGGTTTATATCTTTGCTGTCATACCCCTGCTGGGAGTCCTGTTAATTTGGCTGCTTCTTCAAAGCCTTAAAAACCAGGAGGAAAGGACTCCTTTTATCTGGACTATCCTGATTTTTCTCCTGACTTTTCTGGGTTTAGGATTGATTGTTTTTCCCTACATTATTCCCACAGAAATCACAATTTACCAAGCGGCAGCTTCCCCAAGTGCCTTGGTATTTATGATTATCTTCATTGGTTTTCTGATACCGATTATGTTGTTTTACAACATCTACCAATACATAGTTTTTCGGGGCAAAGTTTCCGTCGGTCATTATGGCGAATAATCTCTTGTTTTTGGGATAATTTAAGTTAAATAATGATGTGGGTTTTCTCCTAGGGGAAAACCTTTTTTTGTTTGAAACCGCTGATATAGGCGAAGCCTTCCCGTAGGGTAGGCTGATAAACGCTGATTTTATGAGGCAGAAACCGGGTTTCTTCACGAATTTATGAGCTTTGAGCGAAGAGTCTGATGTCAGAAACCCGGTTTCTTTAGTCAATACCTTCGCCTTTTCGGAAAAATGCCTTGATTCCTAGGTTGGGTTGAGGCTATTACCCAACATCTTCCTTGGGTTAATATCGCTCAACCCAACCGACAAAAAATGGCGAAGGTATTGTTTAGTTTGAACGCGATCGCGTCTCTATGTCACCAATTATGCTACATGATAAAGGGATTCTCTCAGCCTCGTCGAAAAAAAATTTTCTAATCTCTAGCTTAATTCTGGTTTTTCTGTTATTATTCTACGAACGCAAAAATAATCAGACCCCAGTATGAATCTTGTAGATGAGCAAGTGTTAATTCCACAATCTGTATATGTTAAAAAATTACGTCCATTGTTACCATCAGACGCCTTCGATCCTGATCCGACTAAGTTAGTTATACTCTTGATCAATCTGGGGATTTTACTACTGGGATGGGCGATCGCGGATCATCTCGATCAGTGGCCAGTCTATCTTTTATGGCTGTATTTACCCTTAGCCCTGATTATGGCGAATAGTGTCATAGTCTTATTATTTAGTTCCCATGATCTTCTCCACGGTAGTGTTCAAAAACACTCCAGTTTTACATATCTGATTAGTTTGCTAAGTTTAAGTCTGTGGTGGATGCCTCCTACTCAGTGGAAATCACTTCATGTTCGTGTTCATCACAATAACACAAATTCTTTAGCAGATCCCGATCGCAATTACCTCTACGAGCAACCGAATACTTGGGGGAAATGGATTCATAATCTCTTTGCTCCTTCCATTGAAGTTAATCGTTTTTGGTTCATTTTTGGAATGGGAACCGCCTGGGGAGTTCATAATTTTCGTAATGTTTCTTCGGTGTTATTTTTTAATGATACCAGTGTCGATTATGTTCCGGCCGCGTTTACCGTCACTCCTAAAGATCGGTGGATTATTGCTCTGGAATGTCTGGCAATTTTAAGCCTTCATTTGGGCATCTTATTCTATCTTGACTTTCATCCTCTTAAACTGGCTCTTGCCTATTTCTTGCCTATTGCATTAGGTCACGCGGGGGGGATGTTTTATATCTATACAAATCATTTGGCTTGTCGGATGACAGCCGTTAATGATCCCTTGATCAATAGTGTTTCTCTCCGGGTACATCCTTTATTTGATCTGTTGCACTTTAATTTTTCTTACCACACAGAGCATCATGTTTTTCCTAGCATTAACTCTGATTATTACCCTCTGGTTCAAGAATTATTACAACTGTACTATCCCGATCGCATGAATTTGGTTGACGCGGGTGAAGCTTGGCGGTTGTTGTTGGAAACACCTCGGCATTATAAAGATGAAACAACCTTAACGGATTCTTTGGGTGAAATGTCCGTTAAGTGCCCCCTTGATAATGCCTCTGTGACTCATAAACAAGAGGAGCAAATTGTTGTTTGATCCGGGTAGTGTGAGAAACCGGGTTTCTTGGGAAAATCTCAACACAGCGAGAATTCTGTGGTAAGAAACCCGGTTTCTGATAGACGATCGCGCCCCTGTGGTGAGAAACCCGGTTTCTGACAGACACGATCGCGCCCCTGTGGGAGAAACCGGGTTTCTTGGGAAAACCTCGACAGAGCGAAAAGTCTGTGGTGAGAAACCCGGTTTCTGATCGCGCCCCCTGTGGTAAGAAACCGGGTTTCTTCCGAAAACCTCGAAAGAGGGAGAAGTCTGTGGTGAGAAACCCGGTTTCTGATCGAGCCCCTGTGAGATTACCACAGACTTCCGCTAATTATTCCTGCCAAAATAATAAATCCTATTCCTACATTTTGACTGAAAATTTGTCCATAAACCGATCGCGGTAATTGAGGATTTCGTAATTGAAAATATTGCCAAAACCAGAAAATTGACGCGACACTTAAGGCACTCCAAAACCCTAAATGTAACTGCATATAATATCCTAAATATCCTAATAATCCAGCAGTCCCTAAAAAGAAAATTCCTACGGCTTCTGGGGCATATTTTCCAAAGAAAATGGCACTGGAATTGATGCCTACTTGTAAATCATCTTCCCTGTCACTCATGGCATAAACAGTATCAAATCCTAAAGTCCATAGGACAACAGCACCCCATAATATGCCACTATTGATATCTAAATGGGCAACGGCAGCACTCCAACTAATTAAAACCGCAAATCCCCAGGCAATTGATAAGACTAATTGAGGGATAGGAAAAAACCGTTTTGCTAGGGGATAACCAATAATTACAGGAATCGCGGCAACACACAACCAAAAACTTAAAGGATTCAAATAAAGCGCGAGTATTCCTGCACAAATAAACGCGAAAATCGCGATGACAATACCTGTTTTTACGGTTAAAGCACGCGCCGCGAAGGGTCGATCGCGTGTCCTTTCTACCCTGGGATCAATATCTCGATCCCAGAGATCATTAATCACACATCCCGCGGCACTGGTAACGATACTCCCTAAGACAATAACACCCACTAAGGGCCCTTGAGGTGTGCCGTGACTTGCTAAAAATACCGCCCAAAGTGCCGGAAGCATTAAAATTAAACGTCCCGCGGGTTTATGCCATCTTAATAGACGAATAATGGTTAACCAAGTGGGTTCGGGCTTCGTGGGTTGAGTTACCATGACAAATTGTTAATCTTTCAAGAATATTGGTACTTTTGGCAATCTGTACTGTTTCCGATTTGGCCACAGGGGTGATACCCTTTTCCGAAACAAGGGATTGTATCTGATTGTAAAGCGTAATAGGTTAATAATTGCAAAGATTCGTCAAATAGCTCGTAATCAGGCTATTCGTTACCCTTTTAGGATATCTTCATAGATAGAGTCTGCTCTACTTATCTAACCGGAAAGCTCAAGTCATGGTTAATACTGTTCCCCTTGTCAAAATTCCTGAACCAATTCCCCAAAGTGATCGCATTCTCGCGGCTATTGATATGGGGACAAATTCTCTACACATGGTAATCGTGCGAATTGAGCCGAAATTGCCTTCTTTTACTATTATTGCTAGAGAAAAAGAAACCGTCAGATTAGGAGATGTAGAGCCCAAAACGGGTGAGCTAAAACAAGATGTCATGGACCGCGCGATCGTGACTCTTCGCCGTTTCCAAAATGTCGCGAAAACCTTAAACGCGGATCAAATAATTGCTGTCGCGACAAGTGCCGTCAGGGAAGCACCCAACGGCCGTGAATTTCTCAAAAAAGTCGCGGAAGAATTAGAGCTTTATATTAGTTTAATTTCCGGCCAAGAAGAAGCTAGACGCATTTATTTAGGCGTTTTATCGGGGATGGAATTTCATAACCAACCTCATATTATTATTGATATAGGTGGCGGTTCAACTGAGTTAATTTTAGGGGATAGTTTTGAACCTCGCTCTCTGAGTAGTACCAAAATTGGCGCGGTACGTCTCACCGGTGAATTTGTCAAAACAGATCCCATTAGTAAAGCCGAATTTGCCTATTTACAAGCCTATATTCGCGGGATGTTAGAGCGTCCCATTGATGAATTAAAGACTATTTTACAACCAGGTGAAATTCCTCGTTTTGTCGGCACTTCAGGAACTATTGAAACCTGCGCGATGATTCTGGCACGCGAAAAATTAGGCATGATTCCTAATCCCTTAACAGGTTATCAATTTAGTTTAAAGGATTTACGGGATTTAGTCAACCGTTTTCGCAAAGTTTCCTATCTGGAAAGATTGGCAATACCGGGGATGTCCGATCGCCGTGCTGAGATTATTTTAGCTGGGGCTTTAATCTTACAAGAAGCGATGACATTATTAGGGGTTGAGACATTAACAGTCTGCGATCGCTCTCTGCGAGAAGGGATTATTGTCGATTGGATGTTAACGCATGGTTTAATCGAAAATCGTCTGCGTTATCAAAGTTCAATTCGTCAGAGAAGCACCCTGAAAATTGCCGAAAAATATCAAGTAGATTTAGCACATAGTGAACGAGTTGCGGCCTATGCACTCAGTTTATTTGATCAAACTCAAGGGATACTCCATGTCTGGGGAAATGAAGAAAGGGAATTACTTTGGACCGCGGCAATTTTGCATAATTGTGGAGTTTATATTAGTCATTCTTCTCACCATAAACACTCCTATTATTTAATTCGTAATGGGGAGTTATTAGGATATAGTGAAACCGATATCGAAGTCATTGCGAATTTAGCACGATATCACCGCAAAAGTATGCCCAAAAAGAAACATGAGAATTTTCAAATTTTACCAAAAAAATATCGAGATTTCGTCACACAATTAAGTCCATTATTGCGAATCTCGGTAGCAATGGATCGACGTTTAATTGGCGCAATTGATAGTGTAAAATGTGAATATCGACCCGCGGCAAGAGAATTTCTATTACGTTTAAAACCGGTTCATTCTGATGATAATTGTGCTTTAGAGTTATGGAGTATAGATTACAAAAAACAGGCATTTGAGGCTGTATATAATCTTAAATTAGTGGTGACTTTAGAGCATGACGTTTAATCTCATCCCCTAACCCCATCTTTCTCCCCTCTCCTAGAAGGAGAGGGGCTGGGGGTGAGGTTTTTCAAGTATAATGAAGATAGGAAAATCTTTATAAAGTTCCCGCGTAACTCTTGACTAACTTTCTTCTTTAAAATCAACAAATTGAGCAAATTTTATATAAAAAATAAACTCAATATATGCTGTTATTTTTATTAACTAACCTCTCTACCTTCTTAATTGATAGTTAATTAATTATGTTACTTGCGTCAATTCCGCTCCTCCGGGTAAGTCTCCTAAAATTTTGTCAATGGAGCTAAATAACTTTTCTCCCTTATAATTATAGGTAAAATTTAACAATTGTTGAGCCACTTCCAGCACTTCTTTTTTATTGACTATATCTGACAATTGAGAGACACTTAATTGTCCATTTAAAACTTCGGCACTAGATTGATACATCGCGTCAAATATTCCCTCTTCTAAAACCTGTTCCCATTCATCCACATTAATGTAATAAGAAGTTTTATCCTCTTTAGTATTCCAGGCTTGAATCCGCCGAATTAACCACATAATTAAAACCGCGGTATTCTTCGTCAATTGCTTTTCCACATGATTATTAATTAAAATAATCATTAGTCGGACAATGTAGGATTCTATTTTCAGACGAATGCCCTTTTGACTCATCCACTCTAATTCATCACAAATTTCCAACGCCTCCTCATATCGTCGTTGTAAAATTGAATTTCTCAAATCAATAAACTCCTGTGTCATAACCTATCCCTTACATCAGTAATTGAATTAACTCGCGTAACATCTCTCTCTGGACACGATCGCGTCTCAAGGAGGGGCGCGATCGGTTCTGTCTATAACGACTAGGTTAGCATAAATAAACATAAAATGCCCAAACTCAATTTGAGAGCCAAGAAAAATTATACAATTATTGATTGTCACAAACAACCATATTGATTCCCTTGCCTTTTGGCAAAAAATTGACTAACCTACTGATGGGAGTAAATTTCAGCATCAAAACCATGTCTAATCCCTTTTTTGAACTCAACTACGAACCCGCCTTTGAATCCCTTGGTGATGACTATTACGATCAAGTCCCAGTCGCGGACTTTCCCCAGCATATCCTCCGTTTCCGAAATAACGAATTATTACCCAAAATAAACCTTAATCCCCAAACTGTCACCGATGCCGATTTTATTGACACATTTGGCAAATTTCTTTATAGTCCCCGTCCCTTTTTAGCCATGCGTTATCATGGCTATCAATTCGGTGAATATAACCCAAATTTAGGGGACGGACGCGGTTTTTTATATGGGCAAATCCGCGGTATTGATGGTAAATTATATGATTTGGGAACCAAAGGATCGGGTAGGACTCCTTACTCCCGTAACGCCGATGGAAGATTAACTCTTAAAGGGGGAGTTCGAGAAGTTTTAGCCGCGGAAATGTTACATCGTTTAGGGGTGACAACTTCTCGTTGTTTAAGTATGATTGAAACCGGAGAATCTCTCTGGCGAGGCGATGAACCCTCCCCCACTCGTTCCTGTGTAATGGTGCGTTTTAGTTCCTCACATATTCGCTTTGGCACTTTTGAACGATTGCATTATTTCCGTCGCCCTGATTTAATTCAAAAACTCCTCGATCATGTCATTGATTATTATTATCCCGAAATTCATTTAATTGTTGATCAAAAAGAACGATATGCCCTTTTTTATGCAGAATTAGTGAAGAGAATCGCCCAATTAGCAGCCCAATGGATGAGCGTAGGGTTTTGTCATGGAGTGCTGAATACTGATAATATGTCTATCACAGGGGAAAGTTTTGATTATGGTCCCTATTCTTTTATCCCTAATTATAATCTTCAGTTTACCGCGGCTTATTTTGATTACTTTAGTTTGTATAGTTATGGCAATCAACCTCAGATTTGTCGCGTAAATTTAGAACGTTTGCAAGCCCCTTTAAGTCAGGTAATCGAACCGAGGGATTTGGAGGCAGGATTAGCTCAATATAATCAGTATTATTTGACTCATTATCGTCAATTAATGTTAAGACGATTAGGGTTTGATAACTTGCCCGAAGCTGAGGGAAATGAGTTATTACAATTGACACTCAAATTATTAAAAGAAAGTGCAGTCGGTTATCACGATTTCTTTGTAGAATTACGAAATCAGTTTAAGCTGAGTTGGCGGGATGACATCAATCTGATTTTTCCCGACGCGGAGCCAGCCCCAATTATTAAATCTTGGCGTGAGTTTTATTACCATTTGTTACAAACTGTATCGTTTGATGACATGAAGGAAATGGGGACAAGGTTAACACGATATAATCCTCAACAATCATTAATTCGTCCTGAGATTGAGGCGATTTGGGAACCGATCGCGCTTGAGGATAATTGGCAGCCTTTTTATGAATTGTTAAAAAGAGTAAAAAATGAATAAGAGATACTTATAGGGCCTAGTTGCCAAAAAATAGATGATGGAGTAAGCTTATAGAGTTAAGTCCCTAATTTTGGAATAACCCGGAAATGAGAGCAGTTCAAAAGTATTTGGGACTTAGATGAGGGTGCTCTTCAGATCAAAAAAACTAAACAAGATACAGGATTTCTATGAGCATTGTTTTAGTAACCGGTTCCGCGGGCTTAATTGGTTCCGAATCAGTACGCTTTTTTTGCGATTTAGGTTATACCGTTGTGGGCATAGATAATAATATGCGTCAAGTCTTCTTTGGAGAAGATGCTTCCACAACTTGGAATCGCGATCGTTTAATTGAAAAATATCGCGATCGGTATATTCATCATAATAAAGATATCCGAAATGAAGAGGACATGAATGAACTCTTCAAAAATTATGGAAAGGATATCAGTTTAATTATTCACACAGCCGCGCAACCTTCCCATGATTGGGCGGCGCAAGATCCCTATATGGATTTTACCGTTAATGCCAATGGGACATTAGTGTTAATAGAAAATACACGCAAACATTGTCCAGACGCGGTATTTATTTTCTGTTCAACCAATAAAGTCTATGGGGATACACCCAACTATTTACCCTTAGTTGAATTAGAAAAACGTTGGGAAATTGACGAAAATCATCCTTATTATCAACATGGTATTGATGAGACGATGAGTATCGATCAATGTAAGCATTCTTTATTTGGTGCATCAAAAGCCGCCGCGGATCTTGTCGTACAAGAATATGGTCGCTATTTTGATATGAAAACCGCGATTTTTCGAGGGGGCTGTCTCACGGGGCCAAGTCACTCTGGAACTCAGTTACATGGTTTCCTTTCCTACTTAATGAAATGTACCATGACGGGGAAACATTATTCCGTTTTTGGCTATAAAGGAAAGCAGGTCCGTGATAACATTCATAGCTATGACTTAGTGAATGCTTTCTATCATTTTTATCAAGCACCTCGTGTGGCACAAGTTTATAATATTGGCGGCAGTCGTTTTAGTAACTGCTCTATGATAGAAGGGATTGAATTGTGTGAGAAAATCGCCGAGAAAAAACTCAATTGGAGTTATGAGGAAACGAATCGGATTGGCGATCATATTTGGTGGATTAGTGATGTCCAAAAATTTAAAGCTCATTATCCTGAATGGGATTTCAAATATAATGTGGAAGATATCTTAAAAGAGATATTTACACAAAATGTTGAACGATGGAATTAGTAATTTTATCCTGAATTAACCTAACCAGAATCAGGAGAAAATTGCTCGAATTGTCATTACATGATGAAATTCTGAGCAAAAAACTGATGAATGCTCAAAATTAACCTTGACATTTGTCAGTTTTTTACACATATCGGGAAAGGGAAGGTGAACCCGATATCATCCTCAACAATCATTAATTACTCCTGAGTGAGATTTAGGATATTTGGGAACCGATCGGAGGGGCATTTGCCGGATTTCAAGGAATTGTGACAAAGAATACAAAATGAATAAAAGATACTGATAACTGCCTAGTTGCCAAAAAATAGATGATGGAGTAAGCTAATAGAGTTAAGTTCCGAGTTTGGGGATAACCCCGAAATTGGGACTTGATTAATTTTTGCTCAAATTCGATTACGGATAGGTTTATTCTACCGTTTTTTGGGGTGACAGGATAATTAAATTTTTTCGGATTACAGTTTCCTCTCGCTGAAATAAAAAAATGAAAATCTATACCTTTAATGCACCAAGTAATACCCCCGTTGAATTGTTATGGCCTCTCAGACCAAACAATAGAAATAAATCTTTTGATAAATTATTCGCGGAAACCCATTGGGTAGAAGTTAATTCTCTTAAAGATTGTGATTTGGCTATCTATCCTAACAAAGCCTTCAATCCCGAAAGTTTAGAGATCGATCGCGATGTTTTTCAGGTGGTAAAAGACGCGGAAAATGCTGGTAAGCCTTTGATTATTGATGCGACTTGTGATTCCGATAAGGTATTGGATCTACCCACCGCGAATATTCTCCGTTTTGGTTTATATAGAAGTTTAAAAAAATCCTTTGAAACTGAACGACCTTACTGGAGTAATCAAAAAACCAAAGATGATTTAGAATCTTTGGAAATTAGACCAAAAACGCGAAAACCATCCCTAGGTTTTTGTGGAACGACATTATCGGCTGGTAAGCTATTCAACTTAGCAAAAAAATTGCCAATTGGGGTGGCTAAAGCCGCTTTATCCCAAGGTAGTATTGCACAAAAGATTGATATTAGACTCAAAAAAGGAATGAGTCATAAAGTCAGAGAAATCGCGATGAAATCTATCCTAGCAGATCCACGAATTGATTGCTATTTCGATATTACCAATAATTTGAACGATTATTACAACCCCGCCAATCCTAATCGAAATGTACTGGAAGATTTATTTGTGGAAAACATGAATAAATCTGATTATGCTTTGTGTGTGAGAGCCAATGGCAATTATTCTGGTCGTTTTTATATGGCTTTAAATGCTGGACGCATCCCCCTTGTCATTGACACTGATGTATTCATTCCTTTTGAAAATAAGATTCACCTCCTCAAAGTACCAGTTAATTCTTTAGATAAGATCGGTGATTTGATTATGGAACATTTTGAAAAATACACCGATCGAGAATGGCAAGAGATGAAAAAGGAAAACCGTGCTATTTACAACCAATTTTTAGCTCCTGATCGCTTTATTCCTAGCTTTGTTGAAAGTATCCTAAGAAATTAGTAAAAATCCCAATCGAAGATTCAGGATCGCGTCTCGAATAAATCGTGATCCTGAATCGGATTACTTAATTTGTTCAATTTGAGCTTGTACTTCCTTATAATTTCCTTGACGATTTTGCTCTAAATATAATTTACCCGCTTTTTGTAAATCACTAATCGCGCCTTTTTTATCCCCTAAATCCCGTCGCACTAAACCACGTCCATAATAAGCCACGGCAAAATTAGGATTAAGGCGAATGGCTTGAATATAATCCGATATGGCATTATTATAATCCTTTAATTGATGATAAGATTTAGCCCGATTGGTATAGGCTTGAATATCACCCGGATTTAAACCAATCGCCGCGCTAAAATCCCCGATCGCGCTTCTTTGATCACCTATTACAGTATGAATTAAACCACGATTAGTATAAGCACTAGCATTTTGAGGATTAATTTCAATCGCCTTATTACAATCAAGCATGGCCTTTTCTTTATCCCCTAACTTCAGATAAGCAATACCACGATTATTATAAGCAGAAGAATCTTTAGCATTAATAAAAATTGCCTGGGTACAATCATTAATCGCTGCTTGATATTCCCCTAAATTTAATTGAGCACTACAACGATTGACAAAAGCATCACCATTTTGGGGATTGAGTTTAATCGCGTCAGAATAATCAATTACAGCCCCTCGATAATCTCCCGAATTAAAACGTGCCATCCCACGACTATAAAAGGCTAAATGATATTTAGGTTCTATTTTAAGCACTTCGGAATAATCCGCGATCGCGCCCTGTATATCCCCACTACTCCCCCGGGCTAAACCCCTCGCATAATAACCTTTCGCCGATTTAGCATCTAAACGTATCACTTCTGTGTGATCTTTAATAGCTTCTTGATATCTTTGTAAATCAAAATAAGTGATACCCCGTTGATAATAACCCTCTGTGTCACTTAAAGATAAAGAAATCAATTGGGAAAAATCATCGATCGCGCCCGGTTTATCATTAAACTGATAACGAGCTAATCCACGATTAAAATAAGCATCAATCAACTTAGGATCAAGACGAATAGCGGAAGTATAATCCCCAATCGCCTTATCATACTGTTTCGTATCAAAATAAGCATTACCTCGACGATAAAAAGCATCCGCGCTATCAGGATGTAACTCTAAAACACGATTCAAATCCGCGAGTTTGCCCTGGGAATCTCCACGACGTATTTTTTCGCTCCCCCGCGTCGAATTATCGGGAATTTTGAAAAAATTAGAACGGTTATTATAGATCAATAATCCGAGCCCACCGGATACTAATCCAATCAGGATTAAAGGAATTAAAAAACGAGGCGGCAAAAGAGAAAAAGAAAATCCAGAGGAACTTTTCGTCGCCGAAGAAGAATTACTATCTTGAGAAGAATCTAATTTTTTTAAAGCCGTTAAAACATCCAGAGCCGACTGATAACGTTTACTAAAATGAGTATGAATCATTTTATCAATAATATTTCCTAAAGTCCCAGAACATTGGGCCCGATTTCGCCAAACAATTTTACCCGCGTCCGACTGATTATTACTTTGTAATTTCGGTAATTCTCCCGCGGGTAAACCCGTTAAAGCCTGCACCGCGATCATTCCCACCGCGTAAATATCACTATTAAATTGAGGATTTCCTTGGAATTGCTCCATCGGCATATAACTAGGAGTTCCCGTCGCGATCGTCCGGGGAATACTCCCCTGAGACGCGGCAATTCTATTATTCACTTCCTTAACGGAACCAAAATCAATTAAAACTAATTTATTATCCGCCTGACGGCGAATTAAATTCGATGGATTAACATCTCGATGAATCACCCCATTATCATGCACAAATACTAAAATATCTAAAATATCTTCTAACATCGCGATCACTCGTTCTTCCATCCAAGGCACTCCGGGTAACAATTCCTTATTTAAGGGAGAACCAGGGACATATTCCTCTACTAAATAAAAATGATTTCCCTCCTCAAAATAGGCTAATAAAAAGGGAATCTGATTATGTTTTCCTAATTTTTCTAAGATTTCTGCCTCCTGTTTAAAAAGACGGTGAGCCGTTTTAATAACCGCGGAATTATTATTCAAATGTCTTAATTGTTTTACCACACACTGAGGATGACCCGGACGACGGGTATCCGCGGCCAAATAAGTCTGAGCAAAGGCTCCAGAACTAAGAATTTGCACAACTCGGTATCGTCTATCTAATAATTGACCAATCATGTCATTTGGGATTGAGTATTTGAAAGTTCGGAGCCAAAAACCTATCAATAAAAAATGAGAAAATAACATTATTATGCCATTCTTACCGAATAGTGTTTAACTCCCCTATTTGGTCACTTGATTCGCTTGTTCTTGCGCTTTTTGATAATCCTCCGCTCTTCCTTGTTCTAAAAAGAGGCTCGCGGCTTTCTGAAAATCATCTTGTGCTCCAGCTTTATCATTAAGTTGACGACGAATTAGACCCCGATTATAATAGGCAGAAGCACTATTAGGATTAAGACGAATCGCTTGGGCAAAATCTTCGATCGCGCCCTTAAAATTATTCATTTGAGAATGAATTAAAGCGCGATTAGTATAAGACACAGCATCGCTAGGATTAACTCGAATTGCCGCGGTAAAATCTTGAACCGCTCCCCCTTTATCACCCAGAGAAGAACGGGCTAAACCACGGTTATTATAAGCTTTCCCATTATTAGGATTAAGACCAATTGTTTGACCACAATCTTCTACCGCTTTTTGATAGTTTCCCACATTCAAATAAGCCACACAACGATTATTATAAGCCGCGGAATCTTTGGGATCAAGACGAATCGCTTGAGTACAATCCTCAATCGCTTTTTCAACTTCTCCCAGATTCAAATAAGCACTACCACGATTCGTATAAGCATCATTCATTTTGGGATTTAAAACGATCGCTTGAGTGTAATCTTCCACAGCCCCTTTATAATCCCCTAAATTAAAACGAGCGCGCCCTCTACTATAATAAACATTAGGGTCTTTCGGATTAATCGAAATAGCTTGAGTATAATCAGCCATCGCGCCTTGTTTATCCCCTGTCGCGGAACGGGCTAAACCTCTACCACTATAAGCATTAGGATTGCTAGGATCAAGGCGAATTACTTGAGTATAATCTTCGATGGAGGTGCGATAATCTCCTAAATCATAATAGGTTAAAGCCCGTTGATAATAAGCATGAGTATCATTAGGATTTTGTTGAATCAATTGGGTAAAATCCTGAATAGCATTGCGTTTATCACCGGAATCATAATAGGCTAAACCCCGATTATAAAGAGCATTGGTATTTGTGGGATTAATATTAATGGCTTGGGTATAATCTTTAATCGCGGCGGCATAATCTCCCATATCATAGTAAACATTTGCCCGTTTATAATAGGCATCTGTATTTTGACTATTGCGCTCAATGGCTTGGGAATAGTCTATAATCGCACCTTCTTTATCACCACTTTTGGCTTTTTCCGCGGCTTTTAAATAAAACTGTTGAGACTCAACACGAATTTGATTTTGCCAAACATAAAATCCCCCTCCTAACACAAGACCAACCACTCCAATACCCATCGAAATTAACAAAAGTTGTTGACGATTAGCGCGCTTAATAAAATAAGATGGGGGCGCGATAATAGTTTCAGGGGGTTTATTCTGAGGTTTCTGCTCATTCATTTTTCGCAAATCTTTCAGAACTTCTGCGACGGATTGATATCTTTCTTGAACCGGCGCGATCATTTTATCAATAATATTCCCTAACAGAGGCTTAACTGAACAATGATCGTGCCAGCGAAATTCTCCGGTAAAATCACTATTTTCAATCATTTTTAACAGTTCTTCATCTCGGAATCCTGTTAAACATTGGATCGCGATCATCCCCACCGCATAGATATCACTACTAAAACTAGGATTTCCTTGGAGTTGTTCAATTGGTCGATAGACTAAAGTGGGAGAAATAAGGTTAAAGGGGGATGGATTTGGGGGAGACTTTTTCCCAATTCCTCCGGTTTTCTGACTTTGATGAGAAGAAATGTGATAGGCCATTTCTTTTTCTAAGCCAAAGTCAATCAAGACTAACTTACCATCCGATTGACGACGGATCAGATGATTCGGTTGCAGATGACGATGAATCACCCCATTTTCGTGAATAAACTGCAAAATTTCTAAGACTTCCTCTAAGAGGTTCGTCACTTGATTCTCCAACCAAGGTTGACCGGGGATCATCCCATCACAGAGAGATTGACCCACGATAAACTCTTCCACCATATATAATTTTTGATCCTCTTCAAAATAGGCTAAAACTGAAGGGATTTGTGCCGAACGTCCTAGTTTTTCAATAATCTCCGCTTTCCGTTGAAAGAGGACTTTAATAATTTGTAAATTAGGCGAGTTTGCCTCTGGCAGGGAATGTTCCCGAATAATACATTGGGGATAACCCGGACGATGCGTATCGGCCGCCAGATAGGTTTGGCCAAAAGAATTTGAGTTAATAACTTTGAGAATGCGATAACGTCCATCGACAAGTTGGCCAATCATTTTCTATACTCCAACCCGGTTAATATTAATTGTGGCATATCTTGTGAATTTCCCTAATTTTGGAGGCTTGGAACCGAAAGATGTCAGAATTATTGGTAAGTGGAGGAACCATTGCCGCGATTTCCACCGCGATCGTTCCACAACAGGGAAGCGTGGGCATTGTGAGAGTCTCAGGCTCGGACGCGTTGAACATTGCCCAAACCCTATTTCACGCGCCAGGACACCAAATTTGGGAGTCTCACCGCATTCTTTATGGTTATATCCGACAGCCCCAAACCGGGCAATTAGTAGATGAAGCCCTTTTGTTGATTATGAAAGCCCCGCGTTCATATACGCGTGAGGATGTCATAGAGTTGCACTGTCATGGGGGCATTATAGCAGTGCAACAGGTTTTACAGTTATGTCTCGAACAGGGTGCTCGATTAGCGCAACCCGGAGAATTTACCCTACGGGCTTTTTTGAATGGCCGTTTAGATTTAACTCAGGCAGAAAGTGTTATGGATCTGGTGGGTTCCCAGTCTCCTCGGGCGGCCCAAGCTGCCTTAGCTACTTTGCAGGGCAAATTAGCTAATCCCATTCGTTTATTACGCGCTATTTGTTTAGATATTCTAGCAGAAATTGAGGCAAGAATTGATTTTGAAGAAGACTTACCCCCTATTGATGAATTAGCTATTATTTCTCAAATTCAACAAGTCTTAAATCAATTATCCCAAATCTTAGCCACCGCGGATCAGGGGGAATTGTTGCGGATTGGCTTGAAAGTCGCCATCGTTGGTCGTCCTAATGTGGGAAAATCCAGTTTATTGAATGCTTGGAGTCGTAGCGATCGCGCTATTGTCACCGATTTACCTGGTACAACACGAGACGTAGTAGAATCCCAATTAGTTGTCAAAGGAATCCCCGTCCAAGTATTAGATACCGCGGGCATTCGTGACACTGATGATACCGTGGAAAAAATCGGAGTAGCGCGATCGCGTAAAGTCGCCCAACAAGCTGATTTAATATTATTCACCCTTGACGCTCAAATCGGTTGGACACCCGAAGATACACAAATTTATCAACAAGTCAAACATCGGCCAGTAATCTTAGTCATTAATAAAATCGACCTAGTAGAATCATACTCCGATGTAGAATTTCCCCAAGAAATCCATCAAAGAGTAGAAACCGTTGCCGCCAAAAATCAAGGCATTGAGAAGTTAGAACAAGCTATCTTAGAATCTGTCAACGCGGGCAATTTACAAGCCTCTAATCTCGATTTTGCCATCAATCAACGACAATCCGCCGCGATCACCAAGGCCAAACAATCCTTAGAACAATGTATTATAACAATTAATAATCAATTGCCCTTCGACTTTTGGACTATTGATTTAAGAGGTGCAATTCAAGCTTTAGGAGAAGTCACCGGAGAAGAAGTAACAGAATCAGTATTAGAGCGAATATTCAGTCGTTTTTGTATTGGTAAATAGTTCAATATATAATCGAAGAAGTTATAAAACACAAAGGCACAAAGGCACAAAGGAAGAAGGAAGAAGGAAGAAGGAAGAAGGAAGAGGCAATAAAATCAAAGGTTTGTGCCATTAAGAAAGCCAGTAGCACTATAGCCGTCTGATAAACCCGGTTTATCAGCCCGAAAATCGGGTTAAATTTTATCTGTTTTACTTGCTCTCTTTTTTCTCTTCTTTGTACCTTTGTGTCTTGGTGTTTCACTATTTTATCTTAAAGGTTTGTGAGAAACCGGGTTTCTTTGGAATAGATTCGACGCTCGGCCAAATATCTCAGAGAAACCCGGTTTCTTTTCACTTTCTTTTTATCTTCTTGACTTTCTGTCTTCTTTGTGCCTTTGTGTCTTTGTGTTTCCACTATTTTGTCTTCTTTGAATCTGGGGTGACGGCTGGTATTTCCGGTGTTTTTTGTGTCTTTTCTTCCTGATAAGTCCAATCGGATATAGGGCGAGAAATTGTACTTCTAAAATCCAGGGGAATTAAGACAACGGATACATTACCATTAGGCTTTTCCGGCGGATCAACTTCTGCATATAATAATTTGCCCGTAAAGTCACTATTTCCGACAACTAATTTATGACTTTCTCCATTTTTTAACTTAATTTCCACAATTTCTGGGGGTTTTTCTAATCCATATTCCTTGCGACTATTGGCGGGTATCGAGAGGGCGCGATCGCGTTTTCCTGTCGTTATTTTATCTAATAAAAATGCCACGGATGCTTCATTCGCGAACCCTTGAAAAGGTGATTTAATCCGCCAATCTGTTTCTCCGGGTTTCTTCTTACCATAAAAACGTTCAATTGTCAAGGTGTATTCAGGAATATTTACAGTAAAAGATTGAATATCATCATTTTTGAAAGAGACAAGTTTTTGCGCGATCGCGCTTGCGTCTTCTTTTTGAGACTTACCGCGTATTTCCACAAAATAAACAATTGAGCCGAAACCCAAGGCTAAAAGCATTAAAACCAGTGTTGTTTTTTCTAATTTCATAGACTTTTGGTAATTGGTAATGGGTAATAGGTAATAGGTAATAGGTAATCCGTAATAGGTAATCGGTAATGGGAAAGTTTCCTTGGGAGCATCTCACATAAGCCAAAAAATGCAGTGGGTTGGCGTAGCCTGTGCGGAGCATCAGAGCGGAGAGCTCCCTAGGAATCTAATAGGGAGCTCTCCGCTCCCACTACCGATTTACGTTTAGGAGATACTCCCGTTTCCTTCTTCCTTCTTCCTTCTTCCTTCTTCCTTCTTTAAAAATTACCGACGTTTCCACCAGATAATTGCGCCAAGGAGAAACGCGAATAAAGGTAAAATCACCATCGCGAGCCAACTTAATAATCGAGATTGAAAGACAGTCATGACAATACGACGATTTTTCATCAACTTAGGCGCGATCGAAAAAGTTTGATCCGGCTGGCTTAACCAACTAACCGTATTCAGAAAAACATCCGCATTTAATTGTTGTTGAAACCAACCATTCGCGATAAATTGCGAATTTCCTAACACCACCATTCGCGCTTGTCTTCCACTGGAAGGGGAAGGCGAAGGCGACTGGCTTGGCGAAGGCGACACACTCGGAGATGATGACTGGCTTGGCGAAGGCGACTGACTTGGCGAAGGCGAC
>JBEDKD010000333.1:0-5827 GCA_041172365.1 Cyanobacteriota bacterium
GGAAGAGAGGGAGCAGAGGGAAGAAGGAAGAAGGTAATCGGTTATCGAGTAGGGGGGAAGCTTTTGCGCGACTCATTTTTGTAAATTGGTAGTGGGAGCGTCTCGCTCCCTATGAGCTCCCCCCGGAGTGAGATGTTGGTGTTAGGCACAGGCTACGCGAACCCATTACAGTTTTTTTGCCCATCTGGGATGCTTGCCAAAAGTCTTGCCAGAGGGGTTGTTTTGGGTTTCACTTTGTTCAACTCAACCTACTCACTAAACTACAGTTTTTTTGCCCATCTGGGATGCTTCCCAAAAGTCTTGCCAGAGGGGTTGTTTTGTGTTCAACCCAACCTACTCACTAAACTGCCGCGTGGGGGGGATGAGGCAATCACTGGGGGATTGCCCCACCTTTGTGCTATACCTAAAACCGTGACAAAATTTAGCGATTTTGTGGTTTTTTCGCGATCGCGTTTTTGGGTTTCCGTATCATGCTTACCGGATAAGACTTAAACTTAGTTAAAGCCTCATTAGCCGTTTTTACCACAGTCGCGTTAGTATCATACAAAGATTTTTGGAGAAAAGGAATAACCTTTGCTGACTTAATCATTCCTAATGCTTTCACGGCTTCAAAACGCACAGAAAAATCACGATCATTACTTAACTTACCCAATAAAGGAATAGCCTGTTGAATTTCAGGACGTAAACCATTCGCCGTGGCAATTCTGCCTAAACCCCACGCGGTTAATTGACGAATATGGGGATCGGGGTGATTAACAGTTATCTTCAATTGAGGAACCGCGGATAATTGTGGAGATGATCCCAAAAAGAGGAGGTGATTTTGCAAAGATTCATTCGCGTGTTCAGGAAAAGGACTGAAAGATAAACTTTCAGGGGTATGATCAGGGGATACTTGCTCTTCTACAACCGAGGATTCTTCCTCCTCTTCACCTAATCGCGCTTTCAATTGTTTTAACTGAATTTCATACTGAGATTGTAAGGAATGTAAAGTCGCGTCTAATTCCGCTTCTCTTTGCTCAAATTCATCATTCAGTCGTCTAATTTGTGCTTCATAAACTGATTTTAGACTCTCCCGAATTTCATTTTCTCGACCCTGAAAATCTTGGTTTAATTGTCTGATTTCCGTTTGGAACTGAGATTGTAAGGATTGTAATGCTCCTTGTAACTGAGCTTCCTGCTCTTGTAATTTTTGTTGAAGTTGTTGCAGTTGTGTCTCATACTGAGATTGCATAAATTCACTGCTTTCGCGCATTTGCGAATTATAAGTGTGATGCAATTCCTCTGTGACTTTACTTACTTGTGTCTGATGTTCTTCTTGCAAAGATGCAATAATTTCCTGAATTTTTGCCTCGTTAGTTTGCTCTAATTGCTGGGTGGTTTGTTGCAGTTTTGCCTCCTGTTCTGTTTGTAACAATTTCACGGTTTCTTGTAAACGCTCTTGATGAGCTTTTTCCAGTTCTTCTCGGGTTTGCTCTAATTGTTTGGTGGTTTGTTGCAGTTTTTCCTCGTGTTCTGTTTGTAAGGATTTCACCGTTTGTTGCAAACGCTCTTGATGAGCTTTTTCCATTTGTTCCGTCATTTTACGGTTTTGCTCTAACTGCTTTTTCTTGTGTTGTTTCAATTGCCGATCTAAGAAAACGTAAGCTACTGCTAGTCCTAAAAAAAATCCCACTAATGCGGCTATCAGTTTCATAAGATAAATTCCTCCCAATAGAGTTTTTCTGATTTTTCTATCTCATTTTGACATATATCCCACCCAAGGCCAGGGAGACCATTGCCATTTATCATAGATTACAATTGTTCTTGCTGATGTCTCGATCGCGTTTTTTTTATGCCCCAACCCTCTTTACCCTCTGAAACCCGTGCCCATGTTATTATCACTGGAATTGTCCAAGGTGTCGGATATCGTGTTTCTACGCGCCATCAAGCCCAACGACTTAATATTGCTGGTTGGGTGAGAAATCTTCCCGATGGTAGGGTAGAAGCGGTTTTTGAAGGGACTCAAGAGGCTGTTAACGCGATCGTTGCTTGGTGTCATAAAGGCCCCAGAGGTGCCCTTGTGGAAAATGTCACCCTTGACTTTCAAACTCCCCAAGGTGAATTTGGTTTTGAAATTCGACGCGGTAATGGGTGATGGGTGATGGGTAATTGGTAATTGGTAATTGGTAATTGGTAATTAAGAATGAATAATTGATAGTTGATAATTATTCATTGTTAATTGTCAATTATCAATTATCAATTGTTAACCTTCTTCCTTCTTCCCTCTTCCTTCGTCTTTAACTGCAAAAATAAATGAGAGACTTTAGTTAAATCTTTATCACCTGGCGATCGCTCAACACCACTGGATAAATCAATCCCATCAGGAGCAATTTCCGATAACGCGTCTAAAATATTATCAGGTGTTAAACCCCCGGCTAATAACCAAGGACAAGGAAACTGAAATTTTGTTAAACTTCTCCAGTCTAAAGTATGTCCCGTTCCCCCTAATTGAGTGGGATGATACGCGTCTAACAAAAAAGTATTCACGGAATTTGCATAACTCAGAGTTTGATTTAAAACTTCTGGATTTTTTACCCGAAAAGCCTTAATTAGTTCAATATCAGGAAATAACTGACGCACGCGATCGCAAAAATCGGGGGACTCATCCCCATGTAATTGCACCCCATTAATCCCTGTTTCCTCTACCACTTCACGAATAATCTCCAGGGAAGTATTGGCAAAAACCCCTATTTTGTCAATATTTCCCGACAAACCCGCGATCACTTCCCTGATTTGTTGTGGGATCACATAACGAGGAGAGGAAGGGACACAAATAAATCCTAACGCGGTGGCCCCTAATTGCACGATCGCGTATCCTTGCTCCGGTTTCGTAATGCCACAAATTTTCACTCTTAACATATTTTAGTACCAAAAATTGTATCAAAATATAAAGCCAAATGTTAACTATTGAAACAAATTAGAGTTTTGTGACAATCCTTTTTTATCATTTTTTCTAAATCTTTGGAAATCCCGATAGGAGAAAAGAACTTGATTAACTCAGCTTTACTTTTGGCAGTCAAAGGAGCCCCGACTACCTCTGAATGGTCGCCCAGTGTTGCTATCATTATGATTTTGTGTAACTTATTGGCGATCTTCATTGGCTATTATGCCATCTCTAAGGAAACTCGCGGTAAAGGAACCCAAATCCCCGGTTTACCTGCATTATTTACCGGGTTTGGAGTCCCTGAATTGCTCGCGACGGCCAGTTTTGGTCATATCCTGGGCGCGGGCGTTATCCTCGCGTTAGGTAACTCCGGCATCCTCTAGTTCTTCACTCCTAGGGAGAACAATTGAAAATCAAAAATGCAAATGTTCAAGAGGGAACGACAGTTTATTTTTGATTTGCGATTGTTCTCCCCTAATCGGTATATTTGTTGCTAAAATAAAAAAATATAGTCAAAAGTCAAAAGATTATTCAAGGAAAAATTCATGCAAGCGGGTTGGCGAATTGGCTCTTTATTTGGGATACCATTATTTTTAGATACATCCTGGTTTATAATTTTAGCTTTAGCGACATTAGGCTATGCACAAGATTATCAAGCCTTGGGAAATTGGCAATCTTGGCTCGCGGGTTTTATCATGGCGTTATTATTATTTTCATCGGTACTTCTCCATGAATTAGGTCATAGTTTAGTCGCGATTTCTCAGGGAATAAAGGTTAATTCTATCACTTTATTTTTATTTGGTGGAGTGGCCTCTATTGAACAGGAATCAAAAACCCCCGGACAAGCTTTTCAAGTCGCGATCGCGGGGCCTTTAGTGAGTTTAGGATTATTTTTTATTTTGGGGTTAATTGCTCAGATGTTTCCCCCTGATAGTCTGTTGAATAAATCCGGGGAACAACTCGCGTTAATTAATGGGATACTAGCCGGATTTAATTTAATTCCGGGTTTACCTTTAGATGGGGGACAAGTTTTAAAGGCCGCGGTTTGGAAGTTAACTGGCTCGCGTTTTGCGGGGGTTCGTTGGGCATCGAAAGTCGGACAAATTTTAGGATGGCTCGCGATCGCCTATGGGATATCAAAGGTTTTAGTGGGGGGATATGATGGTATTTGGATCGGATTAATTGGTTTATTTGCCTTACGCAACGCGGCCGCCTATAGTCGTTTAACTGACTTACAGGAAGCCTTAATTAAAACTACCGCGTTTGAGACAATGACACGGGAGTTTAGAGTTATTAATGCTGATTTAACTTTACGACAATTTGCCGATCAATATGTGATCGAGATGACTCATTTTCCCGTTTATGTGGCGGCTTCTCAAGGGCGCGATCGAGGTTTAGTCAACATTGATGATATCCGTTATATCGAGAGAAGTTTGTGGGAAGAAAAAACGGTTCATGATATTGTACATCCCTTAAGTGAAAGAATGACAGTATCGGAAAAAATGTTACTGTTAGAAGTGATTAATTTAATGGAAACCAATGAATTACCGCGGATAATTGTTGTTTCTCCTACGGGTTCAGTTTCGGGAGTTATTGATCGAGGAGATATTGTCAAAGCCGTGGGTAAGTTTCTCAAAGTTGATTTTCCTGATGCCGAAATCAAACGTATTAAAGAAGAAGGGGTTTATCCCGCGGGATTTCAATTGGGCGCGATCGCGAAAGTTACCCAGCCCTAGTTGAGATAAGAGTTACGCAAAGAAACCGGGTTTCTCGGAGAAATATGCAGGTTTGGCGGTGAAGCATCTACCAAGAAACCAGGTTTCTAGCCCTATCGTGAAGTTATTTTTTTATGATAACCACAAAGGCACAAAGGCACAGAGGAAGGAAAAGAACATCCTATGATTTTGGCAAAAGATTCACACCTATTAGGGTATAATTTTTATCAATTGAAAAGCGTTTAAAGATGTCTAATATTATTACTTGGCGTTTCATTCCATTAATAGAAACATCGGGAGTTATACAAATGGCGATCGATGAATGGTTATTAGAAAAACATCGTCAAGGAAAACACCCTCCTACCTTACGATTTTATACCTGGAAACCCGCGACAATTTCTTTAGGTTATCATCAAAGAAACTTTCCTGAATCTTGGCAAAATTTAACTTGGCAAGGGGAATTGATCGAGTTAGTACAACGTCCGAGTGGAGGGAGGGCGGTATTACATCAAGGGGATTTAACTTATGCCGTTATTACCTCGGAATTAGGGGGAAAACGTCGAGAAAGTTATGAAAAAATCTGTCAATTTTTAATAGAAGGATCGGGTAATTTAGGGATTAATTTATATTATGGCAACGCGGGAAGAGGGTATATTCATAATCCTAATTGTTTTGGCACCGCGACGGATGCCGATTTAGTGACAGAAGAGGGATATAAATTGATTGGGAGTGCTCAATTACGACGCGATCGCGCTATTTTGCAACATGGCTCCATGCGTTTAAATCCTGATGTCAGTTTATTTGAACAGGTTTTTAATGAGAAAATAACACCGATTAATTTATCGGTTTTCTCCATAGACAGAATTATCGAAGAGTTAAGTCAGGCCGCGATCGGGTGTTTTGGCATAAAATTAGTTAAGGAAGACTTAACGAATGAAGAATGGGCAGAAATTTTATTATTAATGAAAAATAAACCAACAAAAGTTTAGTTTAGGGTATTTGTATCAGTCTTGTTAAGATTGACTACGCCGCCGTTTTGGTGGTGTAGTAGGTTCATAAGCTTTTAATCCTTCATCACCCGTAATAATTTCTACTTTAACACTCATTTTAGCATAATGTTCAGCTACTTTTTTTATAGTCGCATCCCCAAGAGAAATATTTTGTGCTGCAAGACTTGGCCATTCTGTGG
>JBEDKD010000334.1:0-18340 GCA_041172365.1 Cyanobacteriota bacterium
ACCCATTACCCATTACCCCTTGATATGTCTCAATCACCTCAATTACAAAAAGAACATCAATGTTTTGGCGGAAGTGTCGGATTTTATAGTCACCGCTCTTGGACTTGTAATAGTGTGATGAAATTTTCTGTTTATCAACCGCCTCAAGCTAAATCTGAATTGGTTCCAGTGCTTTATTTTCTCTCAGGTTTAACTTGTACTGAGGAAAATTTTATGATGAAGGCGGGGGCTCAACAGTTCGCGGCTAAATATGGTTTAATGTTGGTGGCTCCTGATACCAGTCCTCGTAATATTGGGATTGTGGGTGAGGATGCCGAATGGGATTTGGGCTCCGGCGCGAGTTTTTATGTGGACGCGATCGCGGGTTCTTGGAAATCCCATTATCAAATGTATAGTTATATTGTGGATGAATTACCGGCTTTAATTTCGGAAAATTTTCCAGTTATCGTGGAAAGACAGGGAATTTTTGGTCACTCAATGGGTGGACATGGCGCGTTGATTTGTGCCTTGAAAAATCCTAAGCGTTATTTATCTGTATCAGCATTTTCGCCCATTGTTGCACCGATGCAATGCCCTTGGGGACAAAAAGCTTTTAGCCATTATTTGGGAGAAAATCAAGAACTTTGGCGCGATTATGACGCGAGTGAATTAGTCAAAAAGAAACCTTATCATAGTCCCATTTTAATTGATTATGGAACGGATGACCCTTATTTGCCAGAGGGACAATTATTACCCGATGTTTTTGTGAACGCGTGTGCCGAATCGGGACAAGAGTTAATCTTAAGAATGCAAACGGGTTACGATCATAGTTATTATTTTATCTCGACTTTTATCAAGGATCATCTCCTGCATCACGCGGAGGCTTTGTGTGGTTAATCTGCGATTCTTTCCACAATTTTTGACTCCCAATATTTATAGTCGCTCCTCTAAAATCAAGTAAAAAGAGGTCTAATTATATATTTTTGTACTAAGTTTAGGGTATAATTTTATTTAGCAAAATTGGAGAAAATAGATGAATATTCGCATTGGTAACGGTTACGATATCCATAGACTGGTACACGATCGCGCTTTGATTTTAGGGGGTATCAATATTCCCCATGAATTAGGGTTATTAGGCCATAGTGACGCGGATGTACTGACTCACGCGATCATGGACGCGATGTTAGGGGCTCTCAGTTTGGGTGATATTGGTCATTATTTTCCCCCGACTGATCCACAATGGAAAGGTGCAGATAGTATGGTTTTATTACAACAAGTGCATCAATTAATTTTAGATAACGGTTGGCAAATTGGTAATATTGATTCTGTTATTGTAGCCGAACGTCCTAAACTTAAACCTCATTTGGAAAAAATGCGCGATCGGCTTTCTTCCGTTTTGCAAGTCAACCCCGATCAAATTGGCATAAAAGCCACCACCAATGAAAAATTAGGTCCCGTGGGCAGAGAAGAAGGAATTGCCGCGTATACTGTTGTGTTATTAGTCTCAAAATAAACCTGAAAAACCAAAGGTGTAAACCCATGTTTACCGAACTTTTAGCCGAACTCAAAACCCCCATAGAAGCCGATATCATCGCCCTAGATAGGGAAGATAATATCATTCTTCTGGTTGAGGTCAAAATTGTTCTCGCTCAAGAAGAAAAAGCTAAACAAAGAATCGTTGATTACATGATAGCATGGCTGAAAACAGCTTTATCTCGCCTATCAGAAAAAGGGACAAATATTCCTTTTGTCATGTATGTCGATCTGGATAAAATTAATGTTTTCAAATGGGATGGTGTGAATTTATCAGAACCCCTATGCACCCTAAAAACGGCAGAAATTCTTTCATTTTACGATCCAAATTTTCTCAATAAAAAATGGTTATCGGAGGATTATTTAGAAACTTTAACTGAGGCATGGTTACAGGACTTAAATACACAATGGAAACATGATAAACCACCCGCATTAGAACAAATTGACTCGATTGGTTTACGACAATATCTGATAAATTGTTCAACAAAAACAGAGGTAAATATTGGTGGTTCTTTTGTATATCGAGACTAATTTTTTGATGAGTATTGCCACTGGACGAGATCCCAGTGCTAGTCTATTACTTCAGGAGAAACCGCCTTCTCTCCAGTTAGTAATACCTAGTATTTGTTATATGGAAGCTTTTTCAGTATGGGAGGATGAAGTCACAAGGCACAAGAGTTTTAAACAACGACTGGAAATCCAAATTAGGGAGGCAGAGCGAGATTTGACATCCCCAAATGCAGGTTCTTTATATCTTAACCTACGTCAGGCAAAAATTGACTATGAAAATAGGCTTGATGACATTACATTCCGTCTAAATCAAGCTATAAAAAAACTGTCTCAAGAAGCCGAAATGATTGATCTAAGGCCGGAAATTGTGCAAGAAAGCTTGAATAACCCTCTGATTACCAAAGATCCCACGGATAACTTGATTTTGCATTGCATTCTCCATCATGCTAAGACGCGTCCTGATGATGTTAAAGTATTTATCAGTGGCAATATCAAAGAATTTCGTCAACTTTTGGAAGTACAAGACGCGTTACAAGCCGTGGGTGTGGTAAAATACTTCTCCCATACTGAAAATTTCCTCGGTTGGTTACAATCTCAAGGCTCCTGATTCCTAAATATTATCCAAAAAAATAAATTTATGAAACTATCTAATTTTGGACAATTTTGGCGACGGTGGTTAACCGTTTTATTAGTCGCGGTGATTAGTTTATCTCTTGACGCGTGTCGTCCAGTTTCCGCGAATTTAAAATCCAGCTTAATTATCGCGACTCCTAGTAGTCCGGCTACTTTTAATTTAGTATTAAATCAATCGGCTTACAATATTTTTGATTATATTTATGAAGGTTTATTAACACAAAATGGTTTGACAACTGAACTGGAACCGACTTTAGCGAAATCTTGGGAAGTTTCTCCTAATGGTGAAAAAATCCTGTTTACCTTACGCGAGGGTTTAAAATGGTCTGATGGTGAACCTTTAACGGCTGATGATGTGGTTTTTACTTATAATGAAGTTTACTTAAATCCTAAAATTCCTAGTGGGTTAAAAGATATTTTAAGAGTGGGGAAGTCCGGTCAATTTCCGACGGTTAAAAAACTCGATAATCTCCGAGTCGAATTTTCTGTCCCTGAACCTTTTGCCCCTTTTCTGCGTTTTGCTGGAGGCCTTTCGATTTTACCTGCCCACGCGTTAAGAAAATCAGTGGAGACTGTTGATAGTCAGGGAAAACCGAAGTTTCTCAGCACTTGGGGTACGGATACTAATCCTAAAGAGATTATTGGTAATGGAATGTATCGTCTGAGTAGTTATATTCCTAATCAACGGATTATTTTAGAAAAAAATCCCTATTATTGGCGTAAAGGAGAGAAAGGAGAATCCCAACCCTATATTCAAAATATAGTTTTGCAGATTATTGAGAATACTGATACACAATTATTGAATTTTCGCTCTGGTAGTTTGGATACTTTGGAAGTGCCCGCGGAGTCTTATCAACTTTTGAAAAAGGGGGAAAAACGGGGGAAATATACGATTTATAATGGGGGGCCTGCGGGTGGGACGACGTTTCTCGCGTTTAATTTGAATAGGGCGAGAAATGCTAATAATAAACCCTTTGTTGATCCGATTAAGTCTCGCTGGTTGAATACTAAGGAGTTTCGACAAGCGATCGCGTATTCGATTAACCGAGAAGTAATGAAAAATAATTTCTATCGAGGTTTAGGGGCATTGCAATATTCGGAGATTCCGGTAAAAAGTCCTTATTATTTATCCCCAGCAGAAGGCTTAAAAACTTATCAATATGATCCCGAAAAAGCCAAAGAGTTATTATTAAGTGTGGGCTTTAAGTATGATGAAAAAGGGCAATTATTTGACCAAGATGGAAATCCTGTCCAAATTACCTTATTAAGTTCAACAGGCCGCAAAATTAGAGAACAAATGGCCTCGCAAATTAAACAGGATTTAGGTAAAATAGGGATTAAAGTAGATGCTCAATTTTTGAGTTTTAATACTTATGTCGAGAAAATTAGACTTAAGCGAGATTGGGATGTTTATCTGGGTGGTTTTTCCGGTGGAAGTGTCGAACCTCATGGGGGTTATAATGTATGGTCCGTTAAAGGTACTTTACACAGTTTTAATCAAGGTCCTCAAGAAGGTGAACCGCCTATTTTGGGTTGGCAAGTCGCGGACTGGGAACAAAAAATTGATGATCTTTATATCAAAGCTTCTCAAGAACTTAATGACAGGAAACGAAAGGAACTTTATGCCGAAACTCAACGTATTGTGGTGGAAAATTTGCCCTATATTTATATGGTTAATCCTTTAAGCTTTGAGGCTGTACGCGATCGCATTTCTGGCATTAAGTATAGTGCTTTTGGTGGCGCTTTCTGGAATTTATACGAATTAGAAATGACTGAATAAAGAAGGAAGAAGGAAGAAGGAAGAAGGAAGAGGGAAGAAGGAAGAAGGAAGAAGGAAGAAGGAAGAGGGAAGAGGTAAGAAAAGTAATGGTTTCAGCCATTAATAACTTCCTTCGTGTTGAGGTTGCTATATAGCAATCCTAAATAGGTTGTGAGAGATTTCGGATTACACTTGCAGCTTGCGCCGAAACTATACCCCAGGGATACCCAGGCACTCCTATTATTAACATTAAAATTTTTAGGACTCCTGTGCGATATCTCTTTTTTTTATGAAGTCTTAACTCTAAATAAAGAAGGTGGGCTATGCCCACCCTAACAGCAAAGAACTTGTCGAAAAATCGCTTAGAAATTTAATTCCGCGGCTTGAACTTTTTCCACTTGCTTCTTCTTCAGCACAAGCATAACTTGAGCTAACATAACAATAGCAAAGAAAGCAATTAACCCTTGGATTCGGGAAGCACTTTGTAGGACAATTTCTGTATCCTTTTGACCAAAACCACCCACATTAGGATTATTGGTAATTACTTCACCCGCGGTCACTTCTTGACCTTGAGTAACAATCAATTCAGGACCAGCAGGAATGGATACGACAACCGCGGCACCTTCGGCCGGTTGAATAGTGACATCATAGCCACCTTCTTCGGTTTTATTAATCTGGGAAATAGTGCCCGCAACAGCAGCATTATAAACAGTATTATTGGTCTTTTCACCCGTAGGATAAACTTGACCCCGACCGCGGTTTCCACCAACATGAACAGGATATTTACCAAAACGGAGAGACTTATCTGTACGAGGATCGGGAGACAATACAGGGAAAACAATTTCTTGATATTGTTCACCCGGTAAAGGACCGACAATTACTACATTGTCATCCCCTTCTTTATATGTTTGGTAATTAAGTCCTTCTACCTTTTCCTTTAATTCTTCAGGAATGCGATCTTCTGGAGCAATTTTGAAACCTTGAGGTAACATCAAAACAGCACCAACATTTAAACCGCCCTTACTACCATCACCAAGTACCTGCTCTGTCTTAGTGTCATAGGGAATTTTGACAACAGCTTCAAAAACCGTGTCAGGAAGTACCGCTTGGGGAACTTCAATTTCAGTAGGTTTTGCACCTAAATGACAGTTAGCACAAACAATCCGGCCTGTCGCTTCGCGGGGGGTTTCGGGCGCGGTTTGTTGAGCCCAGAAAGGATAAGCAGAAGCAGCAGAAGGAAGGGCTAAATCACTGGTAACGAATAAGACAACCGTTGCGATCGCGACTAACATAGTCTTAACGAACACATTGGCGCTACGGCGTCTAATCGCGCCTAAATCAAATTTGGACATCAGAAATTACTCACTCTCAAAGGATTTTGGATTTGGGAGAAGGGGAAGGGATTTTTTCAGGAAAATCTCCTAGTGAAAATCTCAAATCAATTAGCTCCACCAAGGGGCTTCGCCATTACGGAAATCAGTTTCTTTCCAAGGAGTAAGAGTCAACTTGTCATCCACGACATCCGCGTGAGCCAAGGCCAAAGATAAAGGCGCAGGACCACGGACAACCTTACCCGTACTGTCATATTGGGAACCATGACAGGGACACATAAACTTGTTTTCGCTGGGGTTCCAAGGTACTACACAACCCAAGTGAGTACATACCGCGTTAATTCCGTAAGACTCTAAGGATTTATCTTTATCAACCACAATATAAGTGGGGTCGCCTTTTAAGCCTTGAGCTAAAACGCGATCGCCCGGATTATGGGAAGATAAAAACTCACTTACAATAATGTCATTACCCAGCGCATCCTTCGCCGTGACACCATTTCCCGCACCGCCACTAGAGGGAGGGATAAAATATCTGACAACCGGGTAAAGGGCTCCAAGGGCGACCCCCGTTACCGTCCCGAAAGTCAGTAAATTCATAAATTGGCGACGCCCCATGCTGGGGACGTCAGAACTTCCACTAGAAATTTGAGTCATGTTCTCGGAAGGGGTGTTAAGTTACGTTTGTTGACTTGCCTATTAGCGATTTTGTCTGTGCAGACAACAGGGATAATTGCGGTTTATCTGCTGGAGAAGTTACAGCGACTTTCCTTAGACCTCTCCAAAAACCACTGTAGGGTAGGCATCTTGCCTGCCTTTGATCGAATTTTGGGGAAATGTCTCTTGATGGAATGTGCTGTACTACCTATGGGAAAATTATTGCACCTTTTGGACCGCTTGCTTAATGTTAAAAAATGTAAAAATCGCCGAAAAAGGGGATCAGGGATGACCGGAGGGGACTTACAACAGTTATTGTTAGGCAAATGGGGAAAGTCTTTTGATGTGCGTCTGAGACGGACTAGGGGTAAGATTTTTGTACTGGTTATGTGGAAATACCTAGAGCAGGCTTCTTTCCCGATGACTGAGGTTGAGTATTTGGAACATTTGAACGCGATCGCGCATTATCTCGATGGTTGGGGCAGTAGTCAACAGGTAATCGAGTTTCTGGAAAAGACCCGCGATCGACCCCGTGTGGGTCACGCGGTCGGTATTCCCCTGGATTTAGGAGAAAGAGCCTCCGAATGGTTACTCGAAGAGTTTTGAGAAGTTCCTCATAATAACTTTAGTCGTTACGTTACCACGGTAAGATAAGGTAGCGTATCCCTGTTCATAGGAGAAAAAATCATGGGAGTTGCAGTCGGGATGATCGAAGTCAGGGGACTTCCTTCCGCGGTAGAAGCCGCGGATTCAATGGTAAAAGCAGCCTCTGTTACCCTCGTTGGCTATGAAAAAATTACTAGCGCCTATTGGACTGTCATTATTAGAGGAAATATATCAGAAGTCCAAGCCGCAGTTACCGCGGGTGTAGAAGGTGTGAAAAGGGTTCAGGGTGGTGAACTGATTTCCCATCATGTTATCGCCCGTCCTGATGATAATTTAGATTGTGTTTTACCCATTGGCTTTACTCCAGAAGTTGAGCAATTCCGCCATTAATTTTTCGGTGTTGTGATAATGGGGAGGAAGTTATCTGTTATGAGTTATGAGGATCTTATGGATTATAATTTATCGTTATAAGTTCAAGCCTTATTAAGGAAAAATCATCACTTCTCATAATTCATAATTCATAACTCTTCTTCCTTTTTTATTCAGAAATGTGAACTGGGTAAATAGGTAATACTTAACAGTTAATAATCTCTGCTCTACATACCTTAAAAATCCATTGCTCTCCCTTCTTCCTTCTCGCTTCTCGCTTCTCGCTTCTCGCTTCTCGCTTCTCGCCTCTTCAGGAGCATCTCAACTTCGTAAATTCGCAGTGGGTTGGCGTAGCCTGTGCGGAGCATCAGAGCGGAGATATCCCTATTAAATTTCTAGGGAGCGAGACGCTCCCACTACAGGTTTTTTGGCAAATGTGAGATGCTCCCGCTTTTTCCTTCTTGCTTCTCGCTTCTCGCTTCTCGCTTCTTCCTTCTTCCTTCTTCCTTCTTCCTTCTTCCCTCTTCCTTCTTCCTTCCTGCTTCCTATTTTCCCAGAATCTTAACTAACCCAATGCCACTAAAATATAGTCCCATCACTGCGCCTGCGAGTAAACTTTGGGTTAAGGGATCGGTAGAAGGGGTTAAAATCGCGCCTAAAATTACGCTGAATAAAACAATATAACGCCAGCCCGAAAGCATTTGTTTTGAAGAAACAATGCCAATTAGACTCAGGAGTAATTGAATAATAGGAACTTGAAACGCGAGTCCTGTACTAAACATTAATAATAAAACAAATTCAAAATAACGGTCGATCGACCATAATTGTTCCACAACATCTGCACCATAACTGATAAAGAAATTCAACGCGGCCGGAATTAATAAATAATAGGCAAAGACTAAACCCCCTAAAAATAATACACTAGAACCCAAGAAAACTGGGCCTAAAATTCGTCTTTCTCTTCGCGTAAGTCCGGGTAAGACAAATTGAGTAATTTGATATAAAATGAAGGGACTGGCTAATAATAAACCGCTATATCCTGCTACTTTGAAGGAAACAAAAAAGAATTCTCCGGGGGCTAATTGTAAAAATTTTACCCCTTGGGCGGGAACTTCTAATAATTGGACTAGGGGTTTCACTTCAAAGAAACAAGCAACGATCGCGATCGCCACAGCAATTAAAGCATAAAAAATCCGTTGACGTAACTCCTCTAAATGATCAAAAATTGACATTTCTATTTCATCGGGAAGTTCATCTAAATGATCGGTGTCTGAGGGTTGAGACGACTCAGATTCCATCGGGGAAACTAGAGAAGACGCGATCGTTTGAGTCTCCAAAGAAGGGGACTCTAATGTATCAATAGAATTAGGTTCAGGAGTTTCTAAATTATCAGGAACCGTCATGGGAATTTAGGATTTTAGATGGGAGATTTTCGATAACAGTGAAAATTCACTGGTGATTATTATACCATAAACCGGGTTTATTGCTAATTTTGTTTATATTGGTGAGTAATACCCATGAAGAAACCGGTTTTCTCAGTAATCTCATTAGGTAAGTAATACGCGCTCAAGAAACCCGGTTTCTCAGCATGAGATTTCCCTGGGTGAATAATACCCATGAAGAAACCGGGTTTCTCAGTAATCTCATTAGGTAAGTAATACGCGCTCAAGAAACCCGGTTTCTCACTCTCAGTAATCTCATTAGGTAAGTAATACGCGCTCAAGAAACCCGGTTTCTCAGTATGAGATTTCCCCATGTTTAAGGGTGAAAGGCTATCATTGATAAAAAACTTTATCCTTTTTCCGGGTTAACCCAATGAAATTAACAACCAAATTGCTGACACAGGCGATAAAAACGATCGCGCATTTTCTGAGAAGACTTCCATCTCGTCCCAGAATGAAGATAGCATACCCAGGGCAAAAACCGCAGATAAACTTAAGAAATCAATTAATTAAATATCTGTTTAGTAGTTTGCTATTCACTGGTTTGTGCTTATCCCTTAGCAGTGCCATCAGTATAAGTCAACCCGTGGAAGATTCCACCGTAGAAAAGGTATTACAACAAGGGAACTTTAGTGAAGCCATTCGCGCCGTAGAGCAAGACTGGAAAAACGATTATCAAGAGTATTTTAGCTCCACTTTCTTCAACGCCTTACAAACCGGTGAGCAAATAGCTCAGAAGATAAACACGATCGCGATCGAAACCAAAACCAAGCCCGCAGTGATATGGATGTTACCTCGTTCCCATCAATTAGAATTACTCCTAGTCACCCCAGGAAAAGCACCAATTTATCGAAGTATCCCCCAAGCCAACCAGGAAATAGTATTACAAACCGTGAAAGAATTAATCCAAGAAATCACAAATCGACGCAAAACTCGGAGCCTATCCTATTTAATCCCATCCCAAAAACTCTATCAATGGATGATCGCGCCCTTAAGCCAATTTTTAGAAGCCGAAAAAATCGACACATTATTACTTTGCGTGGGGGGAGGATTACGCACAATTCCCTGGGCGACATTACACGACGGTAAACAATTTTTAGTAGAAAAATATAACCTCACGGAAATTCCCGCATTTGCCTTAACCGATCATCGTTATATAGATATTCGTCAAGCCAAAATCCTGGCAATGGGAGCATCAGAATTTACCAATCTGAATCCCTTACCCGCGGTTCCCCTAGAATTATCCACCATTACCCAAAAAGGACAAGGACAAACATTTTTAAATCAACAATTTACCCTAGAAAATCTGCAAAATCAACGACGGAAAGAACATTATAAAATTATCCATTTAGCTACCCATGCCGAATTTCAACCAGGGGAGCCGAAAAATTCCTTTATTCAATTATGGCAAAGTCAAATCAATTTAGCCCAAATCCAAAAATTAGGATGGGATAACCCTCCCGTAGAATTATTAGTATTAAGTGCTTGTCGAACTGCCTTAGGAGATAAAGATGCCGAATTAGGATTTGCCGGGTTAACAATACAAGCCGGAGTCAAATCCGCCTTAGCGAGTTTATGGTATGTGAGTGACGCGGGAACCTTAGCATTAATGAGTGAATTTTATCAACAATTAAAAACTGCAAAAATCAAGTCAGAAGCATTAAGAAAAGCTCAAATCGCGATGATTCAAGGAAAAGTCAAATTAACCCAAGGAAAATTAGAAAGTTCCAGAGGTGGTATGTTACTTCCCCTTTCTCTGGCTGAAATTGGCGAGCCCAACTTGACACATCCTTATTATTGGGCAGCATTTAGCGCGATCGGGAGTCCTTGGTGATAAACTAAGAGGCATTTAAACCACTTAAGTATCGCGGCTTCGTAGGTTGGGTTGAGGTTGTTACCCAACAACTTCATCGGCACAAGCAAAAGCTTCGTAGGTTGGGTTGAGGTTGTTACCCAACAACTTCATCATCGGCACAAGCAAAAGCTTCGTAGGTTGGGTGGAGATACCAAACCCAACAAATTAGACTAGATGTGCTAGTAGGTTGGGTGGAGCTACCAAACCCAACAAATTAGACTAGATGTGCTAGTAGGTTGGGTGGAGCTACCAAACCCAACAAATTAGACTAGATGTGCTAGTAGGTTGGGTTGAGGTACGAAACCCAACAAACTAGACTAGATGTGCTAGTAGGTTGGGTTGAGGTACGAAACCCAACAACTTTATGGGGGAGAAGTATCGCTCAACCCAACCGACAAAAATGGCGAAGGTATTGTATTGCCAGAAAGGTTTGATTCGGCGTGGTAATCGGGGATAATAGGAAAACTCTCAGAGAAAAAGTTGATTAATGACAGACTTTAGTTATACCCTATAAGGCACTAACTGTTTCATCCCCTGTAGTCCGGTTATGCAATCTTGGGAATTTCTGCTACAGAAAGAAGGCGATCGCGTGTGGTTGCCCCTAGAATCATCCGACGTGGAAATTCTGGAGGGGCGATATCGTATCATAGCGCGCTCTAACTGTGCCAATACCGATATCAAAATTTGCATGACTCATCAATCCTGGGAGGAAAAACTATCCCAGACACCCTTGCACACGCGAAACACCCGCACCAATGAGCAAGGATTGATGGTAGTTATCCCCTATACCCGCTTAACCCCTGGTATTTGGGACTTAACTTGTACCCTTGATAACGAATCCGATGAAACAGTATTTGAGCGGAAAGTGAAACAAACCCTCAAATTACAAGTATTACCCAACGACGCGGAATTAGGAGAGTCTTTACAACGCGTACCCTCCCTATTAGAAGATCCCATAGATTCCAGCCCCGGTGGTTTAATGACTGACGTGGTGGACTCATTACCCCCCCATCCTCAAAACGACGACAATAGCTTCGCGATTCCTGATGTACTCTCCCACAGGGATATACCCGCCCAAGATAGCTTATCCGTGAATGACTCAATCACCTTCGAGGAGATACCCCCCCAAGATAGCTTATCCTTCCATGAGTCAAGCACCTTCGAGGAGATACCCGCCCAAGATAGCTTATCCGTGAATGACTCAAGCACCTTCGAGGAGATACCCGCCCAAGATAGCTTATCCTTCCATGAGTCTTATCAGGTACAAACAGAAGATAACTTATCCCCCCACGAGCCCCTATCAGAGAGCAATCTTAAGGTAGAAGAAACTTTAACACCCCAAGAAGACATTGATTTAGAAGAAGATGTCTGGGCATCACCCAGTGACACACCTCAATTTTCCTTAAAACTAACCCTCGAACAAAATAACTTTATTACTCAATTAGGTAAACCCTTGACTCTTTATGGTAGAGTCGATGTGCCCGAATTTGACTCCGCGTCCCCTAACACCTTAACAGAGCTCCAAGAGTTTACCCGCTCCCTAAAACTGCAAATCAATCTCCGCGATCCGCAGACATCCCAAGTATTAGCAGAAGTGGAGCAAAATTTACCCGAAATTGCCCCACCTTGGGTATTTTCCTGTACTCTTTATATCCCCACCAACTGTAAAACTCGTTTGTTTTTAGCAGACGCGACACTTTCTCAGGGGACAAGAGTATTAATGTCAGAATCTTTTACCTTGACGGCGGATTTATCACAAATATTAACCGTCATAGAAGAGTCTTTCAATGAAGAAGAATATCGCCCGTCATTACAGGAGTCAAAGCGAGCTGAAGAGTCGCTGAATCAATCATTTTTGGACTTGGTGGCATCTTTAAAAGACTCCTATCCGGGGACTGATTTTGACCTTTCGAGTGAGCAGAACCTCCCACCCCAAATCAAAGATACTCCTAGTGGTGTGGTAACGCCTCTGAGTTTAGACTTACCGAGTTTTGGTCAAAAAATACCTGAAGAGATGCGTCAGACTTTAGAAGTTAAATTTGCATCAAATCCAGAGTTTTTTGAGAGGGAAATACCCTCAGAATCCAAGCAAATTCCGCTCCCGGCAACGGTGGAAGAATGGGAAACATCTATCACTTCAGGAAAGGAAGAAAAAACACCAGAAATCGGTGAAGAAATAGCTCCAACACAAGAGAAAGAAGACACGCTCGCGTCTGCTTCTGTTGCACCTTCTTTTTCTATCACACCCTCACCCTCTCGGACCCCTGTAGCCAATAATCCCTTTCAAGCATTACAGTTAAAAGATAGATTTTGGTCACGGTTAAATTCCTTAGCCAATGATACTGAGTTATTAGAATGGTTAAAAACCACCAACTCAGAAGGAGATTTATTAAACCCCGACTCTTCGGGAAATCCCCAAGAGGAAGGGGAAAAATTGAGCGGAATTACTACAGAAACAGAAGAAAGAAAAGAAACAGCCTCTATTATAAAAAGACCATCGGGGAAAGGGAAATATCAAGAAATCGTGGTTGATGACTATGAACCCTTAGTCATTCCCCAACGACAACCCAAAACCCAACAAAAACAGGGATTCTCTCAAAGACGCGATACGAGCCTATCCGCATCAGACACAAACTCTAATGTCTTACCGGAAAATGACGTAATACCCGTACCTGAGTTAATCATTTTAAACCCCGAAATTATAGCAGGTCGAGTGGTGAAAGTGCGGATACAACTACCCGAAATGGAGTCACGGGTTTATGTAAAATTATGGGTGTATGATCGTCAAAGCTACACAATTTTAGAAGATCCGCGGTGGTTAACGGACTTAAAACCCAATGGTATAGGGTTATTAGAAACCGTGACAGACATCGAAATTCCCTACGGGACTTTAGAAGTAGAATTTGCCGCGATCGCCGTAGAACTCCCCTCCCAACGGGAGAGTCATAAAGCGACAATATTCCGTAATGTTGTGCCACCACCACCACCGACTTTACCCCTAGAAAATCGGGGACTATAGCTGACTTAGATTCTCTCTCAGAAAAAAGGAGAATAAGAGGAGGTTAAGGGTAAATTAAAATCCCACAGAAAAAAGTCATTTCAGGGTATGGGAGAAAAGTAACCCATAATGCTTGACAGGGAAAATAGGATGAGGCGACAATGAAAAATCTCAAATTTGTATCCCTGTGGCAAGTCCCCCCTGGAAACACAACTTAGCCAAACTTGACATAATGGGGGTATTCGGAGCATTTACTAGGACAACCATTTCTCCGAATTTTCAGTAAAATGCCAGTAATTATCTCATAATACTTACCCAAAATCGAGATGATCTGGTAGAATCAGGCAAGCCAGAAACCAAAGGTTCGGCTTAAAAGACAGAAGCAACTTGTGGTGACACAGAAAGTCACTAACTCGGAAAGCCTTACGGCTACCAGCAAATACGTGCCTTATTGTGGAGTAGTCCTCAATGAAAGCAGGTGTAATAGACAAAAAGCACTATTGCTGTGAAGCAATAGCTTTGTGGGATACCACCTTTCCTAGCAATAGGATTGCCATATTGGGATTGTCTCAGTTTGTCTGAGAAAGTCCGAATTAAAAGTATCAGTACAAAGTGTGTTATTAACTTTGTCAGGAAGCTAGAAACGACAAAACAAGTGCAAACTTGGTGATATAAGTGTAGTTGAGTGTGAGGGCGTGAAATAAAAATGAACCAAACTTTTACCAAAATACTGTTTGCCTCCCCTTGGATGCTGGGCGTATCTCTTTTCCTGGGTGGAAACGCGATCGCGGCAGAATCATCGGTGAGTGCTGAAAACCAAAAGCCACAAGCTCAACTAAGTGAGCAACCCGTAGCTTCTATCTCTAATAATAAGCCCGGACAATTGGCACAATTCGCACCGATGCAATTAGCTCAAGTGCCCGCCAATCCCACATCTTCTAACTCGATGGGTTCCATTGTACCCGCGTCTCCTTCCATGCAAACAACGGGGCCATCGGGACAAAAGAACGGCGCGATGTCCCAAATGCCCTCAGTATCCCAGTTATCCGCAGGTCAAACCCCGAAAACGGGCACGATGTCCCAAGTTACCTCCGTTTCTCAATTATCAGACGTACAACCGACAGACTGGGCATTTCAAGCTCTCCAGTCACTCGTTGAACGCTACGGTTGTATCGCGGGTTATCCCGATGGAACCTTCAAAGGAAATCGTGCCTTAAGCCGTTTTGAATTTGCCGCGGGGTTAAACGCGTGTTTAGATCAATTAACGCGACAAGTGGGAGCCGCGACCGCGAACTTTGTCACCAAAGATGATTTAGCAATTCTGCAACGGTTACAAGAAGAATTTGCCGCGGAATTGACCTCCCTGCGCGGTCGCATTGACGTTTTAGATGCTCGTACCACCGAACTCGAAGCCAATCAATTCTCTACTACTACGAAACTGACTGGAGAAGCGATTTTTGCTCTGAGTGATACCTGGGGTAATAGAGCCACGATGTATGGTTCTCAAGGTGAAAAGGATAACACGCAAACAACCCTGAGCGATCGCGTCCGTTTAAACTTCAATACCAGCTTCACGGGTCAAGATTTATTGAGAACCCGTTTAAACGCGAGCAACATCGTGCCTTTTGACGGAGGAAGCAACAGCCGCGCCAACTTAACGGGAACAAACATGACCCGTTTATCCTTTGATGGCGATAATAAAAATACCTTTGCTCTCGATAAACTCTGGTATCGTTTCCCCGCGGGAAAGAACGCCATTGTTTATGTCGGTCCGATGGGATTGTCTTTAGATGATGTCGCGGATGTCGTGACACCCTTCAATAGTGATAGTCAAGGCTCTGTCTCTCGCTTTGGCCGACGCAACCCCGCGGTGTTCCGCGGTCGTGACGGCGCGGGTGCTGGTCTGACTTACAAATTTAGTGATGGATTTAAAGTCCAAGTTGCCTACTTAGCCAATGACGCGACCGCGAGCAATCCTAGTGCGGGTAAAGGCTTTTTCAATAGTGGCTACACGGCCCTTGGTCAATTAGTCTTCACCAATAAGAATTTTGATGCGGGTATAAGTTATGCCCACAAGTATGACGGAGCCGATGTCAGCATCATGGGGGCGACGGGAAGTTATTATGCCAACCGTCCCTTCCGCGACGCGGCTACTACTTCCGAAAACGTCGGTTTGCAATTTAACTGGAAACTGAGCCCCGGTTTCCAATTAGGAGGTTGGGCAGGTTATACCACCGCGAATCAACAAGGAAGGACTGTTGCAGGCTCTCAGAATGGCAAAACAGCTACCATTCTTAACGGTGCTCTGACTCTGGCTTTCCCCGATCTATTTGCCAAAGGAAACTTGGGTGGTTTGATCCTTGGTGTACCGCCCAAGGTAACGAGCAATGATTTTTATAACATTGATGGGACGAAACGCAAAGATAATAGTACCTCTTTGCACTTAGAAGCTTTCTATCGTGTCCAAGTGTCTGACTTTATTTCTGTTACGCCCGGTGTTTATGTGATTACCAATCCTGAGCACAATTCTGACAATTCTTCTCAGGTGGTGGGAACTCTGCGTACAACCTTTACTTTCTAAATTAGGTTTTTTGAGCAAAGTGAACGCGGTAGAGGTCTACCGCGTTTTTTTGATCTGTTTCGCTTAACCTTAGATCAGTTTGACGGCGCGTAAGACAAACATGATCGCGGCCGCGGTACCTAAAGCACCCGCGTAGATAACAAAATAGGTAATGGCTCCACTAAGGCTCATTGATACTGCTCCATAAAAGTCTATCCACTTATTGAACCATAGTCGCGGTACAATGACCCCTGTAAGGGTTGAAAAAGTTAGGATTTTGTTATGCAGTCAGTCATTTCCGTTGATTTAGGTTCCCAGTCTTATCAGATATCGATCGCGTCTGATGGTCTTTCTCAATTAGGTTCTTTAATGACATCTCTGCATTTAGGAAAGAAAATCCTACTTGTCTCGAACCCTTCCATCTTTAAACATTATGGGCAAAGCGCGATCGTGTCTCTGGAAGAGGCAGGATTTGAGGTGACAAAGTGTATCCTCCCCGCGGGAGAACAATATAAAACCGCGACATCTCTACAAAGAATCTATAACGCGGCCTTAGAACAAAGATTAGAGCGTTCCTCAACAATGGTAGCACTAGGAGGCGGTGTCATTGGAGACATGACCGGATTCGCGGCCGCGACATGGTTACGGGGAATAAACGTAATCCAAGTACCGACATCGTTATTAGCAATGGTGGACGCGTCCATTGGTGGGAAAACAGGGATTAATCATCCCCTAGGGAAAAACTTAATCGGCGCCTTTCATCAACCCCGATTAGTATTAATTAATCCAGAAGTCTTAAAAACATTACCCGCGAGAGAATTTCGAGCAGGAATGGCAGAAGTAATTAAATATGGAGTGATTTGGGATGCCGAATTATTTGAGCAATTAGAAGCCTCAAAACGCCTCGATCAAATGCGTTATGTCAAACCTGAATTATTAGAAGAAATATTAAAAAGGTCTTGTCAAGCGAAAGCAGATGTGGTAAGCAAAGATGAAAAAGAATCGAATTTAAGAGCGATTTTAAATTATGGACATACCATCGGTCACGCGGTGGAAAGTTTAACGGGATATCGGCTAGTAAATCATGGAGAAGCGGTAGGCATTGGGATGGTTGCCGCGGGTGAAATCGCGTTAGAATTGGGGATGTGGGATCAGAAAAGTAATACGCGTCAATTAGAGTTAATCAAGAAAGCGGGTTTACCGACTCAATTACCCACGGGTTTAGATATTGAGGCAATTATTGATACATTACAAACAGATAAGAAAGTGAAGTCAGGAAAGGTGCGTTTTGTGTTACCGAGCGCGATCGGAGTTGTGACAATCACGGATCAAGTTGATGGTGATGTGATTAGGAAGGTGTTAGCAAAAATGTTTTAATTGGAAAGCGCGATCGCGGCTGAGGTAAGAAACCGGGTTTCTTGCGTAAACCTCGACGATTCGAGAAGTCTCAGACAGAAACCCGGTTTCTTGAGGCCAAAAGGGACCGTATCGCGGCTGAGGTGAGAAACCGGGTTTCTTCAGTAAACCTCGACGATTCGAGAAGTCTCAGACAGAAACCCGGTTTCTTGAGGCCGATGGAAAGCGCGATCGCGGCTGAGGAGAGAAACCGGGTTTCTTCGGTAAACCTCGACTATTCGAGAAGTCTCAGACAGAAACCCGGTTTCTAGAGGCCAAAAGAGACGCGATCGCGGCTGAGGTGAGTAACCGGGTTTCTTCGGTAAACCACGACGATTCGAGAAGTCTCAGACAGCACCCCGGTTTCTTGAGGCCAAAAGAGACCGTATCGCGGCTGAGGAGAGAAACCGGGTTTCTTCGGTAAACCTCGACGATTCGAGAAGTCTCAGACAGAAACCCGGTTTCTGAGGGCCAAAAGGGACCGTATCGCGGCTGAGGTGAGAAACCGGGTTTCTTGCGTAAACCTCGACGATTCGAGAAGTCTCAGACAGAAACCCGGTTTCTTGAGGCCAAAAGGGACGCGATCGTGGCTGAGGTGAGAAACCGGGTTTCTTCGGTAAACCTCGACGATTCGAGAAGTCTCAGACAGAAACCCGGTTTCTTGAGGCCAAAAGGGACCGTATCGCGGCTGAGGTGAGAAACCGGGTTTCTTCAGT
>JBEDKD010000335.1:0-16672 GCA_041172365.1 Cyanobacteriota bacterium
GTGGGGCGGGTTTTTGGAGGTTATTTGTTCGTGGGATAAATTCGGGCAAACCCGCCCCTACAGAGATAATAGGGTGGGGATGGGGCGTTTTTTTGTCCTAACCGTCTTGGCGGGTGCTATACCTGCTTTTGTGTCTTAGTGTCTTGGTGTCTTGGTGGTGATATTTTTCTCAAAAACCACGGGGGAAAACAGCCCCCCTGAGATGACGCATTTCTGAAATAATCCCCTTTCTGTGTCAGTCTTTTTTTATTAAATGAACCACCAAGGCACGGGGACACAAAGGGGGAATTTTACCTGGCTTGGTGTCTTGGTGTCTTGGTGTTTTGGTGGTGATATTTTTCTCAAAAACCACGGGCGACAATAGCCCCCTGAGATGACATATTTATGAAAAAACCCGGTATCTTCAAGAAACCGGGTTTTTTACTGTGAGTATCAGTTTAATGGGCGAAAGCTAATCCCGATAATTGATCCTGAGATGAGTTATTTGGTACAATCTTCACTTGATTGTTATCATCTACATCAACGATCGCGCTTTGTCCATCTTTCAAACGTCCTGATAACATTTCTTCGGCCAAGACATCCTCTAATAAACGCATAATGGCACGACGTAAAGGACGAGCACCATAACTGGGATTATATCCCTCTTCGACTAAACGCTCCTTAAAGCGTTCCGTCACGGTTAAAGTAATACCTTGTTCCGTCAAACGAGCAAATAATTGACGTAAGAGAATATCAGCAATTAACTTCACTTCATCCTTGGTTAATTGACGGAAGACAATAATATCATCTAAACGGTTAAGAAATTCAGGACGGAAATAGTTTTTCAGTTCTTCATTGACTAAAGTCCGAATCCGATTATAAGAGGCTTCGGCTAAATCGCTGGAAAACTCAAATCCTAAACTTCCACCGCCTTTCTCAATCACTTTTGAGCCGATATTTGATGTCAAGATAATTAAGGTATTCTTGAAGTCAACCACACGGCCTTTCGCGTCCGTTAAACGTCCGTCTTCTAACAGTTGTAACAAGAGGTTAAAGACGTCGGGGTGTGCTTTTTCGATTTCATCAAATAACAACACGGTATAGGGACGACGACGCACGGCTTCTGTTAATTGTCCCCCTTCGTCATAACCAACATAACCCGGAGGAGAACCGATTAATTTGGAAACGGTATGACGTTCCATATATTCGGACATATCTAAGCGAATCATTGATTCTTCTGAGCCAAAGAAATAATCCGCGAGGGCCTTGGTTAATTCGGTTTTTCCTACCCCCGTTGGACCGGAGAAAATAAAACTCGCGATCGGACGATCGGGATTTTTTAACCCCACACGAGCCCGACGTAAGGCGCGAGAAACCGCGGTAACGGCTTCATGTTGACCGATTAAACGCTGATGTAAGATGTCTTCCATATTCATCAGTTTTTCGGCTTCCGTTTCGGTTAATTTTGTCACCGTAACGCCAGTCCAACTGGCAACAATATACGCGATATCTTCTTCCGTAACGACTAGGGGATGAATCGCGTCGGGGTTATCAGACGCGGCTTTAATTTGCTCTTGAATATCTAACTCCCGATCGCGCAATGTTGAAGCTTTATCAAAATCTTGTTCTCGGACGGCTTGATCTTTTTCTTTAATGACTTGCATCTGTTCCCGTTGCAAAGATTTGAGCGCGGGTGATTTTACGGAATTCATTACTCGCACACGGGAACCAGCTTCGTCAATTAAATCGATCGCTTTATCGGGTAAGAAACGATCGTTAATATAGCGATCGGAAAGGGTAGCCGCGGCTTCGAGGGCTTCATCAGAAATTGTCAGTTTATGATGTTGTTCGTAGGCCGAGCGGACACCGCGTAAAATTTCAATGGTTTCAGGTACAGAAGGTTCACCCACTTTCACGGGTTGAAAACGACGTTCTAAGGCCGCGTCTCGCTCAATATATTTGCGATATTCATCCAGAGTTGTCGCGCCTAAACATTGCAATTCCCCTCGTGCTAACGCGGGTTTGAGAATATTTGCCGCATCGGTTCCCCCTTCCACAGCACCCGCACCAACAAGGGTATGGATTTCATCAATAACGAGGATAATATTGCCATTAGAACGCACTTCTTCCATGATTTTTTTCAGGCGTTCTTCAAAGTCTCCTCGATAGCGTGTCCCCGCGATTAAGGCTCCCATATCGAGGGAAATTACTTGTTTATTTTCGAGCACTTCGGGAATATCTTTTTGGGATATTCGTTGGGCCAAACCTTCCGCGATCGCGGTTTTACCAACCCCAGGTTCTCCCACTAAAACGGGGTTATTTTTAGTACGACGACCTAGAATTTGGATGACTCGTTCAATTTCTGTTTCTCTACCGACAACGGGATCGATTTTGCCTTCTCTGGCCATCCGCGTCAGATTGCGACCAAATTCTTCTAAGGTGGGAATTTTCACGTTAGAACCCTTATCGCGTCCCCCTCCGGCCATCACCGCTTGTTGTTCACCTACGGAGCGGATTACTTGGGTACGGACTTTGACGCGATCGATGCCTAAATTTTCCAAAACCCGCGCCGCGACCCCTTCTTCATCCTGCATCAATCCCAGTAAGAGGTGTTCCGTACCAATATAGTTATGACCTAATTGGCGAGATTCATTCAGAGAGGCCTCTAAAATGCGCTTCACACGGGGTGTAAAGGGGATTTCCGGGGGGACAAAACCGGAGCCGCGGCCAATGATGCGTTCCACTTCTAGGCGCGTCTCTTTCAACGTCATACCCATTTCGGCTAACACCTTAGCCGCGATGCCAGTGCCTTCGCCGAGAAGTCCCAGAAGGATTTGCTCGGTACCCACGAAGTTATGACCGAGGCGACGAGCTTCTTCCTGCGCGTGCATAATTGCCTTGATGGCCTGTTCTGTAAAGCGTTCAAACATAGCGTCTTCCCTTTCTGACTAAATTTCAGCGAGGACTTGGACACCGCACCCAAGGGTACGGGGGATTATCCCATTGTAAACATTTGTGTACTAAGTTGTCATAAATGTATCGCGATTTGGGAAGAAATAGCCGTTGAGGATAGTGAGGATAGCCGAAGGGGGGTAAGGTTGTCATCCCTGCCACTGGGGAAAAGTAATGCAAAATTGAAAATCATGTCTCTATATCATCTCACGGTGCTATTGTAGTTTGTGCTAGGGGCGGGTTCACCTGTATTCGGGTTATGTTTTGAAGATGCTGGTTAAAGAGCCCCTACCGTCGATTATTTTCTCTGGGAGCATCATGTTTTTCCCAATGGTATTAAAAGCGAAATTTGATGTCTTAATGCTAGAATATGCCACAAATCTCGCCCATGCTAATGCCTTACTTGATGCTCGATAAGTATTAGATATCTCCTCACCATAAGGGAAAAGGCAGGGTTAGCCTACCCGACATTATCCAATGCCCAATGATTTCAGTTTTTGTGTAACACTTTGCATCTTGAGAAGCCCCCTTTTTGTTTCACTCATTCCTTGATAACTTTGTTTCGCGCCATTATTAATATTATTCATGGCTTCTAAGATTTGTTGAATCGCGATCGCTTGTTGTTTTGACATTAAAGAAATTTGTTGAGCACTCCCCACAACTTGATCGATCGCGTTGGTAACTCCTGAAAAAGCCGTCGCGGTTTCTTGAGAAAGAGTCATACTTGTTTTTAGGGTTTTTGTGGCTTCTTCCGTTGCCATCACCGTTGCATCAATAGCCTTTTGGATATCAGCAATTAATCCCTTAATTTTCTCCGAGGAAGCTTTACTTCGATCTGAGAGTTTCCGAATTTCCGTCGCGACAACACCAAAACCTTTGCCATGTTCCCCCGATCGTACCGCTTCTACCGCGGCATTAAGGGCTAATAAATTGGTTTGATTGGCTAATTCTGTGACTAAATTCGTGATACTATTAATGTGATCTGTTTGCTGACTTAAACGCATAATTTGTTGGGAGATTGCCCCGACTTTTTTTTGTAAAATCGTCATGCCTTGTAAGGTATTTTTTACCGCGTTTGTACCACTCTGTGCTAAATTTAAAGTCTGTTGAGTTCCCGCAAATACTAAGTCAGCTTGCTCGGATGCTTGATGAGACGCGGCACTTAATTCATCCATTGTCGTTGTCGTTTCATTTACGGAATAGGCTTGTTGAGTCGTAATACGTTCCTGCTCTTCCACCACCGCAGAAATTTGAGTGGAAGATGCCACAATACTCTGAATTAACTCTCGCAAATTTTTATCCAGAGGCTTCGCGATCGCGATACTCAAAATCACTCCTAATGTTATCGCGATCACGGGACCTAAAATCATCCCTAAAATGACAAACTTCTGAGTGGATGCCATACTAATTTCTGCTTTTTTTCTGGCATCTTCCGCGATTTGTTCATTCTCATCTAAAACTTTTTGTAGTGCTTTTGTCGTGGCATTAAAAGTAGGTTTGATAATCGTAAAAACCTGAATATTCATTTGTTGTAATAAAACACCCGCGGTGGTGGCTTGCTCAAATTGCGGTGATTTTTGCTGGCCAGATTTCCATAAATTTAATTGCTTTTTAAAGGGAGAGATAATCCCCATTTTTTCAAAATTTTGATAGAGACTAACAAAAACTTCATGCTCTTGTTTCCAACGCTCAAATTTAGACAGAAATCGTTTCCAAAGTTTATCTTCTTTGGGCGTTCGTGGCAGGGGTTCATATTTAGCAAAACCCTCCTTAATCTGTTGTAAAGCTAATTTTTCTCTCTCAAGTTCCTCTTGTCTCACGGCTTCATTTAAGCGTGTATTAAGTAAAGCTAATTCTCCAGCTTGTATATCCCTTATGCCGTTATCAATCATTTGTAATCCTGAAATTGAAGGTAAACGAACAATACTAATTTCATTTAATTGTTCACTCAGTTGAAAAGTGCCAATTGAGCCAAATAAAGCTACAAAAAATACGAGCAAAGCCATCACAAAAAAAGATGCAATTAACTTAATTTGTAGTCCCATATTAGTGAAAAGTTTATTGATTTTTTGCATCATAGGGAGTTCTCCTAAAAAAGTGATAAAGACTACTGGTGATATTTCTGGTAAGCTTTGATAAATTGATCATCAAATAAGTTTTCTAAGTTTCCTTTTTTCTCAATAATTTTATTTTTCAACAAAAATTGATTAATTTCTTCACTTATTTCTGATGGTGTTTTTCCCTCAAAGCCAGATTCAAAAAAACGCCGATTTTCCTGATAATCAAAAATCTTTAAGAGACTCTCATTTTCTTGAAATTCCTTAACAGTAACGCCGGATTGTTCGGCCATTTGCTTATAGGATTTGTCGGGTTTTTTTTCGATTAATTTTAACGTATCAAACCAACTATTAACTATCGCTTGTACGGCTTGGGGGTTTTCTTTAATTATTTTGCGACTGACAGATACCTGATCAATAATATACCCCGGAAAGTCTTTTGAACTAAATAAAACTTTACTCCCCGCCAAAGTCAGAGCTTCTTGTGTAAAAGGTATAAACACGGATACTCCGTCAATTTGTCCTTCTAAAAATGAGGCAACTGCTTCCCGCATATTGAGGTTTAAAATTTTGACATCATCCGGTGCTAAACCTGCTTTTTTTAAACCCAGAAGTAATAAAAAATGATCAACTGAACCCACTTCTGTTGCTATTTTTTTGCCTTTGAGATCCGTTATTTTATTAATCCCTTCACGCACTATTACCTGATCCCCTCCCAGGGAAACATCTGTGATTAATACAATGGCTTGATCGGGTGTCTTTGCCAGCGCGATCGTACTAATCGTATCATTTAAACTTTGACAATTAGCATCGGATTTGCCTTCTGCCAGTTGTTTAATCGAATCTATATAGTCATAAAACTTTAAATCGACATTTACTTTGTTTGACTCAAAAATTTCTTCTTCATCCGTGACTTGCCAACGCATATAAGCCGGCCAATTACTAAAACCAAATCGGAAGGGCGTTTTATTGATAAATGACTGAGATTCATGGGTATAAATTGAATTTTGCGATAGGGTACAACTTACCATTAGGAGCACACTAATAAAATAAATTGTCAGCCTAAATAGCCATTTCTGAATGTTCACTTTCTTCTCCTTTTTCTTTTACTATGAAAGGCTCCTCTCTCAAGGAGTGTCTAGGCAAACGCGATCGCGTCACCCCCTTTCGTCACCCTTAACCATAAATTTTTCTGGGTTTAATCAACTTTATATTCTGTCACTAAAGTCAGACTTACCCATTCTCCTTTTTCATTATAACGACGAATCATCCGTTGTCGCTGCTCCGGTTCCACTAACCAACCTACTTCTAAAAATAAGGGTTTTCTCAGTTCAATTTGTAAGGGAGAAGTGCTCGAAGCTCCATCGGGAAGTAATAATACTTGCATCGGTTGACTACTTTCATCAAAGGATAAAATTGAACCTTCGACACGAGCACTGGAAGTAATTGTCTGAGTATTGATTCCGGTTCCCCAAGTAAGTTTTTGGCTAACCCTTCCATCATTTTTTAATTGTAATTGGAGATGGGTAGCATAAGTATCAGGAGAGCGCCAGTCGGGATAAATAGTAATCGCGTCTCCTTGCCATTCTCCTAATAATGATTCTAGGGTAAGAGGGGGACGCTCAGGATAATTAGTATTTTTTAGTTTTTCTCGGATCAGAGTGATATTTGCTAAATTACGCTCTTTATTAAATAATTGTACTAAACGTAAACGACGTTGTTGATAAATGAGTCCAAATTCTGCACCTATTTCTGTAAAAGGTGCTAATTGAATACTTCCTTGAGAAAAAGCACCATTTTCAAAAAAGAGGATATCACGTCCCAAAGATTGATAAACTCGGACTAATTCATTGACAACAGGCTCACCTCCCTTGGGGTTTTGTACAACACGACGCAGGGTAAGACGCGCCGCTTCATTATTATTTAATCCTTCTATATTGATAACACTGGGGATATCTTCTACCCATTCACCTTTCGGGGAAAACTGAGTGAAAGAGCCTTCCCATTCCCCTAGGTTTTGCAAAAAACTTTCCCATTGCGATCGCATATTCTCTCCTTATTTCGATTGGGGATTGAGTTTCGCTATATATTATAGGGCGCGATCGTGTTTTTGTGAATTTCTCTATTAATAATGAGGCGTTATTAATGTTGACTTTCGGTAAAACTTACTTAAACCACTAATCCACTTCTCCCACAAATACTGTAGGGTAGGCTAACCCTGCCTTTAATCGGATTTTGGGCATATCTCTAATATTTCCTGAAGAAAGTTAAGCTTTTTATTATTTCTAGCAGAGAAATTGATTGATAAACCGCGATAAAGACTTTAAAAGAACTAGAATTGACCATATAATGGTAAAGAGACTGAAACTGTCGTACCGAGACTTTTACCGGCACTAACGAGAGAAAGACTACCTCCCATCAATTCAATGAATTTTTGAGAAACCACTAAACCTAAACCATTTCCCCCCTGACGACGGGTACTCGATCCATCAATCATTACAAACTCTTGAAACAGTTTATGTTGATCATCTTGAGCGATACCAATACCTGTATCTTGGAACATAATAATGGCTTTTTGTGATTCTAAAGATTCCTGAGACTCAATCTCTCCCTGTGTAAAAGTTTTGATTGTAATACTCCCTGCATCAGTAAATTTAATCCCATTTTCCAATAAATGCTCAAAGACTTGTTTAAGTTTATCATAATCCGCTTTGACTTGTATAGATATTTCGGAATATTTCCGAATCAACTTCAGATTTTTTTGTTCAAGCTGGGGCAACCAAAGCGCGATCGCGTCTTCTAAACAGGAGTGTAAATCAACGGATTCTATTTCCACATCGGTTTCCCCCTTTCTCAGACTAGAAAAATCCAGAATATCTCGAATAATACGTTGTAATTGTAGGGATGATTTTTTTGCCTTTTGTAACAAATCAAGTTCTTCTTCACGATTATCACATAATTCCTCTAAAACAATATCAAGAAAACCAATCATCCCATTAAGAGGCGTAAGAAGTTCATGGGAAATATTTTGGAGAAATTCATCTTTAAGTTGATTAAGTTCTTGTTCAACCGTCAAAGACTTTCGTAACTCTGCTTGTAACTTCAGGAGGTGCATATTAGAAATTTGCAATTCCATTGTCCGTTGATTAACTTTATTTTCTAACTCTTGATTTAGTTCTTCTAATGCTTCCTGAGCCGCTTTCCGTTCCCCAATTTCTAATTGTAGTTTGTTTTGTAATTTTCGCAAATTTAAGTGAGTTCTCACCCGCAAAACCACTTCTTGAATTTGATAAGGTTTGGTAATATAATCAACCGCACCCACATTAAACCCTAAAACCTTATCATAGATATCATCAAGAGCACTGACAAAAATCACAGGAATATTGCGAGTTTCCGGCGACTCTTTCAAGATACAACAAACTTCATACCCCTGCATATCAGGCATCATTACATCCAAAAGAATCAAATCAGGATGAAGGGCTTCTACTGCTTGTAAAGCACGTTCGCCATTAATAGCTTTTCTCACCTTATACCCTTGAGCTTCCAAAATCTTTGATAATAGTCGCAATTGTTCCGGGGTATCATCCACTACTAAAATATCAAAGGTTGGGGAAGAAGCGGGGGACATATTCATAAGCTTAGAGGTAGATCATCAAAAGAATAAAACCCAAAAATGTTATGATCAGCCCTGAAGATTAGAAGAAGAAAGTATTTGATAAAAAACACGATTTCTTCCATTTTTATTGGCAATATACAAGGCCTTATCGGTGATTAAAATCAGAGTTTACGGCGAAAAATTCCCAAAAGGAACTTAACAGGAGACTCGACAACGAAAGGTAACATATTCATTAATATTATATTATTAAGGGACAATTGGCAATTTAAAAATGACTCAGGGAATTGACTCAGGGACAAACACTTCCCCCTGAGTATGTATTTCAGGAAATAAGGATAGCAAATTGCTCACCACGCATGATCGCGAGCCACTAAATCTGTGGGACTTTTAATTTGTCCCTTGATCGTAATGGAAACGGCGCGTAAACAATGCTCACCCCCGAAATGCCCATAATTATCCTCATAGGGCTAAAAAAATCAATCTCACGATAATTAAGGTTAGGGGGAGTGGTTGTGGGGTGTGTCCCCACGGTAAATTTAGCCTATCATCAAATGGACATCAATGAGTCATTGCTGTCAACCGATCTAGAATCGCGAGACAGTGAATTTATTAATTGATTCATAAAAATGCTTCAAATTATACAGTTTCTTTTCTCACTTTTTCACCTTATTAGAATAAAAAAAAAACCATCTCCTTCGGCTCAGGGGATACTCAATAAAAATAGGCTCGAATTAGTAGGATAATGTCAATTAATATCCGGGTAGTTATCGATCAATTTTAAAGTTAAATCGCTAATTAAATCCAAACGAAAGTTCTCGACTAAATCGGTGAGTCTGCTGACAAAATCCTGGTATTCGGCTGGAATTTGTTGTGCCAATTCCATCACCAGTACATCATCACCACTTCTCGCCGCGTTATGTACTTGTTTTACCCATTCCAAAGGCATGAAGTCAAAGGATAAAGCCGAAGAATAAAAAGTCGAGTCTTGGGGCTGAGAATTACTTGATAATAGTTTTTCTTTCGGCGATCGCGTGTCGGCATAAATATACTTAACTCCCAAATAAGTCGTCAGCATTTCCCATATAATTTCTTCGCGAAAAGGTTTACGGACGATATCATCACAGCCGCAGGCTAAAATCTCATTTTTTTCCTCGTCTAAAGCACCCGCCGTCAAAGCAATAATAATCGTATTTTTACCCAAGGGATGTGCCTTAATACGTCGAGTTGCCTCATAGCCATCCATTACAGGCATACGCATATCCATCCAGATCAAATCAGGGGAAGTTTCCTCCCAAACTTTGAGCGCGTCTAAACCATTTATCGCGTCCAGAATGTTAAACCCTAATGGAGATAATAATTTTTTCATTAACAGACGATTTTCCTCCACTTCATCTACGACTAAAATTTTATACTCTGGTTGCTCTGGGGCTAAACCAATAATGGTTTGGGATTTGAGAGAGGGGATTGCTTGAGCAGCATCGTCGACTTTGACTTGAATTTCCACTTGAAAAATACTCCCTTCTCCCAGGGTACTATTCACTCGAATATCACCCCCCATCAGTTGCACAAACTTGCGACTAATTGCCAATCCTAATCCCGTACCTTGTTGAGATTTTACACCCGTTGCTGATTGAACAAAAGCATCAAAAATTGAGTCCAATTCCTGGGGTGCAATTCCCTGACCTGTATCGGCAACTTCCCAGATTATTTTCATGAAATTTGAGTCATTTTTTGACATTTCAGTATCAGGAATAACAGCAGTTTTGACAGTAACCGATCCAGAATCAGTAAATTTGATCGCATTACCAATAATATTAATTAAAACTTGACGTAATTTTTTTTCATCAGTTATGAGCCTTTGGGGAACGCCCGGAACCGTGATAAAATTTAGTTGTATCCCTTTGGAATTTGCCCGAATTTGAAACATCCTTTCCAACAGATCGAGAAATTCATAGATGTCAAAAGTATTTTCATTAACGATCATCCGACCCGCTTCAATTTTCGACATATCTAAAACATCATTAATCAAATCAAGTAAATGTTCACCTGCCCGATTAATAATATCAATTTCTTTAGCTACAGAATGCAATTCTGGTTTTTTACTCAAAATTTGACTAAATCCCAAAATAGCATTTAATGGGGTTCTTAATTCGTGACTCATATTAGCTAAAAATATACTTTTAGCACGATTAGCGGCTTCCGCGGCTTCTTTTGTTTGTTGCAATTGATGGGTACGTTCTTCCACTTTGATTTCTAAACTGCGTGAATAGTCTTCTAATTTTTGATAAGATAGTTTTAATTCCGTTCTCATCGCATCAAAAACAAGAGACAAAGTAGATAATTCCTTTGTCCTTGAATGATTAACAGGGAAATCCCAATCATTTTGCGAAAGTGCTTTTGCCGCGGCACTTAATTGTAAAATTGGGCGATAAATCCAACGATTAAGTCCAATTCCCAGCGCGATCGTGCATCCCAAAGCTAATAAACATAATAAAATAGTAAAATGACGATTAGCAATAATATCTCCCATGAAATCCGATTCAGGAATAACAATCACAATCAACCAATCTAAACCTAACTCATCCCGATAGGGTTTAACTTGTACAAACTGCTTTCCACCATGAAGCAAAAACTCAAATTGGTGAGTCTCCTTAATATTCCTGAGAGAACCAAATTTTTTTTCTAATGCCAAAGCCGTTTGACGGGTTAAGAAATTGCGCGAATTAGTCACTTTCAATCGTAACTTTTGTGCATTATCAAGAATAAATGGTAATTCCGATGTTGAACTACCCACAAGCTCACCGGAAGGCTCTATAATAAAAGCTTGACCCGAAGAACTGACATTAAGACTTTGCAAAAACTGATCCAGTTGACGAAGAAGAATATCAACCCCCATCACACCTTGAAACTTTCCCCCATCATACCAAGGTCCCCTGAGAGAAAATCCCAAATTTCCTTTGGGAAACTTATAAATATTACTCCAGGTTAACTTACCGGATTTAATCGCGTTTTGATAGGTAGGTATTGTCTTAATATCAATGGATTCTGCTTTCTCTAAACGGACAGGATTTCCCCCTTGATCGAGGCGATACATCTTGGGTTGCTCCGAATTGCCTTGAACCAGGGAATAAAATTGATCATCCGTTTTTCCTACTAAAATTAATGAGCCATCACCCTTGACGAAATAAATTTTTTGTATATAATCGACTCGGTTAATTAAATTAAAAAAATGACGCTTGAGTACGGGTTGATCCTGGGATTTTAAATAACCCATTTCCCCTTGAGCCAGAGTAATTTCAGCAACGAGGCGAGGGGGATGCAAATAAGAAGTGATTTGGAGTTGAATGCGATCGGCAATTTCTTTTTGTAATTGTTGGGCGAGACTATTAACGGCCTGTTGACCACTACGAAAAGACAGATATCCTGTGACACCGACCGCGACAATAATTTCCAAGACAAAGGGAACAATAAGAACCGTTGGCAAAGGAACTTTGGTAAGGAAGGAATCGACCTGGTGTTTGAGGGATGACATAACTGGAGTCAATTTGATTGAACAGTCTCTCTATTATGTATGTAAGTCGATCAAAACTTGCTCAAACTTGTCCAGAGAATCAAAATCAAAAAGATTGACCTTTTTGGGAGTGCTGACAGACTTTCCAGAGAGTAAGAAAGCCTTCCAGATCCACAAAGGTCTTCAATACCTCAAGGAGTCAAACCACTACCCACGCAGCAATTGTTTAATCGTACCCACTAACTCTTGGGGATGAAAAGGTTTAGCAATATAAGCATCTGCCCCCTGTTTCATCCCCCAATAGCGGTCAAACTCCTCACTTTTACTAGAACACATCACCACAGGGATATTCTGGGTGTTGGGGTCACTTTTAATCCGGCGACAAACCTCATAACCGTTCATACGTGGCATGACGATATCAAGGACAATTAAATCTGGCTTATGATCCTTAATTTGTTCCAGGGCTTCCACCCCATCACTGGCTACGGTAACATTTAACCCTTTGCTCTTAAGCAAAGACGCGATCATCTCCCGTAACGTCACACTGTCATCTACAACCATAACTGTACTCATAGCTCCCTACCTAGTTCCTGAGTTAAAACTTGCACAAGAAAGGTTCGTTAAACCTATTTTAGTGGTGCTGTATTGAATAGAGCTTACCCGAGCTCTTTCACATTCCGATCATCATCTTAACAATTACCGTCCCATAAAAGCTTATATATTGAGGAGTGCAGACAAATAAAGCAAAACCCGGTTCTACTCTCTCAATGATTAATCAACCATCACGGGCATTGGTTTGGAAGATGATCGAATCAAACCACCCTTTTATTAAGGATTTGGATTACCTAACACCTCTAGTTTAGGATTGTACATATTTGCCATACTCAGAGAACGTTGATTTGATAAATGGGAAGTTTCTTTCACTCCATTAGCTACTGTACCCAATACCGTCGCGCCGGAAATCTTTAATCCATCTAAGGCTTTTGTCACTAACCCTTTATCCGTGCGGTCGATCGCGATTACGAGGATAGTACCATCAGTTTTTGCCCCTAAAATATGACCATCGGCCAAACCCACCAAAGGGGGAGAGTCATAGATCACTAAATCAAAAAAGGCTTGAAATTGTTCCATGAGATACTGCATTTTCTTGGAAGAAAGCAGTTTTATGGGGTCTGGCACGGGTTGACCCGCGGTTAAGACAAAGAGATTTTCTTCGATGGGCGATCGCTGAATCGCGTCATTAAGACTCAAGTCTTTAGTAATGGTATCACTGAGACCTCGGACATTAGGAATACCCAAGCGAGTATGCAATTGAGGCATCCGCAGATCCGCGTCCACTAATAAAACCCGTTGACCCACCGCGGCCGCGGTTTGTGCCAGATGAAGGGCCACTGTCGATTTGCCATCGCCCCCCAAAGGAGAACCAATCAAGACAGAGTGCAGTGATCGGCCAGAGTTCAATAAATTGAGATTAGTATATAGAGAACGGAAGGCTTCTAAGAAGAAATAATCGGTCTCTCCCTGAATTTTGGCACTACTGAGCATCGCTTTTTCCGCGGAGGCATCCGGCAATTCCTTCCTTTTCGACTTGGGCTTTGATTTTTTCGTAATTTTCTTCAGTTTCTTGGTAAAAGGAACAATGCCTAAAACGGGCAATTTCGTTCCCCATCTGATTTCATCAGGCGTATGGAATACCGTATTGAGAATTTCCACCATAAAGCCCACCGCGATCCCAAACAGGAAACTTAAAATAATCGCGATCGCCAGATTTTTGCCCAGTTGTGTGTTCGTCACCGAGAGAGGCTTTCCCGAATTATTATCTTTGAGCAAATCGGGTTCACTAACGACGGACCAAGGTACATCTTGTTGACCTTCACCCAGCTTTAATGTTTCGCGTTTTGTTAAAAAGCTCTTCAAGCTATCGGTAGCCACTTGCAACTCCCGCTCTAAATCCCCATACTTTTTCAACGCGGTCGGCAAATCTTGAATTCTTTTCTTTAACATGGCTTGATTATCCAGCAAAATCTTTTCTCTGGCTTCAAGTTGTTTGGTCTGATTAGCAATATTGTCCACGAATGATTGTGCTCTGCGTCGTAATAAATCATTAATGTTAGTTTGTTTATCTTTTAACAATTTAATGGGTAAACTATTGTTGCGAAATTGAGACTCGCTCACAGCCAGCTGAGAATCAATATTATCAAGCTGTCCACCTAAAGCAGAATAAAGAGCTGGATTAACACCCATAACGACTGCGACGAAATCCTCCTTATCCAAAGCACTTTTCAGAGTTTGATAGTTTTGACGAATCTCCGCGAGTTGGGCTTGAATAGTCAAAAGCTGGCTATCAATCGCGGAGGATTGTTCTGTGATGACCTTAAGTGTGATAGCCGGATCATTTAATTGGTAAGAACTCCGCAGATATCTCATTTGTTCTTGTAAATAATCAACCCGTTTTCGGATGGACGGCAGTTGACTTTCAATATATGACATCCCCTGTTTTGTACTTTTGAGGCGGTCTTGACGACTATAGTCTAAATAGTAATCTTTGGCTAAATTTAAGACATACATTATTTTCTGTGGATCGCGATCCTGGTAAGTAAACTCCATCAGTTTAGTCCCCACTTCTTTTCCATCTCTGGCAAAAACGATCCGACTAATTTCTAGTTGAAGTTTCAGATCAAGCTTATCTTTATTATCTTTAATATTCTGACTATTCTCAGGATATTTTTCTTTGATTTTCGCCTCCAGTGGTGCCAGCATTTTAGGACTCTTTAAAAAGCGAATTAACGTCTGGTAATCCACCAAACTTCCCCCTTCAATCGAAGAACCTACTTTGTTAACTTCATCAGCACTAAACTGGGAACTTTGAGATTGAATTAATAACTGTGCTAATCGACCTTCCGCGGTAATGGGTTCCACTAAAAGCCGGAAATCACCTTGATACATCTTCGTAATCTTTTTCGCGTTCAATACAACTATTGAACCAGAAAGAACACCTAAACCAATTGCCACAGTAGCCATAATCCAGATGCGTCGTTTGAAAACGGCAAACACCCATCCCAAGTCTAAGGGTTGTTCCTCCGTTGCATCCTCCTTGCCTGTAGAGACATTCGGAGTGGGTGAAAACTGGGAACCATTCCGTTTAGAGGAGCTTGACTGAAACTGATATTCCTTATCCATAAGATTAGTTGCCTCTCACCTAAGTAAATGTTTTTAACCCAATCTAAAGTTTTGTAATTCCCAATCGAGTGATGACAGTAAATATGGCATTCAAAAAACCCGCGCCTGCCTGAAAGCCTACAACAGGAGAAAAAACCAGGTTCATGTCATCGGCAAATTTGGTTATACCATTGCGTCTCACTACTATGATATCTTGATCCCTCATCAGTGGGTTAGTCTGGTCATTCATTCCTTCTTTGGCATCTAAGGTAATAATCCGTCGGGACACAGTACCATCGAAATTTAAGCGCATGAGTTCGACAAAATCGCTTTGAGCACGCGATGGAGTAAACCAGCCCGCCATTCTTAGTGCTTGATTCAAAGTTGTATTGGGGGCAATTTTTAATACCCCCGGTCCTCGCACTTCTCCCACCACTGTCACTTGAACAGTTGTAGGAGCAAAAGTCGCCTGCGCTAATTGACTGACTTCCGCGGGTGTTAACTCTGTCGCGGTGGGGACAATGATTGTGTCTCCCTCTTGCAAAATTGTATCTTGAGTGATATCCCCGTTTTGTAACAATTGCCAAAGGTTAACTGTAAATTTTTGTTCACCTGTTTTTGATAAGCGGCGAATCTGCACTTGACGAATATCCGCGATCGGCTTAATGCCCCCTGCTAATTGAATCGCTCTTGTCACGGTGGGTAAACCAATCCGCGCACCTGAGTCAGGACCGGTGTTGCCCCCTAGAATCACGTAGTTACCCGGACGAAAGACTTCACCCACGACGGCGACGTTACGGGCTTGATCAATGGGAGCAGAAAACGTAGTAGTGCCGAGGCGACGCGCTTGAACCAGATCCACTTGAGTGATCGTGGGTACAAAGATCGAATCTCCATCGCGTAAGGTCATTTCTGTAGGCACAATCCCAGTCTGTAAATATTCCATCAAATTAAACTTAAAGGTCTTTTCTTGACCACGAAGACGTCGGCGTAGTTCGATCTGCCGCAGATCCGCCATTTGTGTCACCCCTTGGGCTTTTTCCAATACTTGTACTATGGTGGGAAACTGCACCGAAGGGGCGTTTCCCGCACCTGAGTTCAGGGGAACCGCGTAAGAACCCGGACGATTGACTTCCCCTGCTATCCATATATTCAGAGGGCGTGTTGCTAACAAACCCACTGTGACTTGAGGATTTTTCAGAATCGGCGCATAGGCACTGGAAATGGCTGCTGCCGCTTCCTCTAGGCTCAACCCTTGAATCAAAATACTGCCAATCAGAGGTAATTGAATCGTTCCCCCGGCTGGAATCTGGTATTGACCACTCAGTTGTGGTAAATCAAAGACATCAATGCGGACATTATCGCCACCGCCTAATGTGTAACCCCCAAGTCCAGAAG
>JBEDKD010000336.1:0-12119 GCA_041172365.1 Cyanobacteriota bacterium
AGTCTTAATGGTGGGGCTGGTAAGAAATTTATTGATAATGCTTTGCAACAACTTGGGATTCCTAAAACCTATCACTCTCTGGCGACTTTTGGTGTCGCGTTCTTATTATTAATGGGCGCGATCGTGACCCAATTAAATCTACCGAAAATTGCTGATATCTACTATAAAAACGGGTTGTCTTATTATAAAAAAGGTCTTTGGGAAAGTGCAGAAGACGAATTTCAACAAGCCCTGGAACTTGATTCGGAAAATCCGAAATTTCATATAGCATTAGGGAGTGTCTATCAAGAACAAGGACAGATAGATCAGGCAGAAATACAATATCAACAAGCCTTAAAAGAGGGTGATAATATTTCCTTTAATTATCTAGGTTATATCAGCATAGTTAAAAAAGATTTTGTCACCGCCGAAGTGTTTTTTCGGATTGCTTTAGAAAATGCCAAAGATATTAAAACAAAATATAGAGTCTTAAAAAATTTGGGATGGTCTCTTGAGGAGCAAAAAAAGTATGATGCGGCGATTTCCACATTACAGCAAGCCATTGCACTTAACAAAGAAATAGAAAAAATTGGTGAAAAAGGCTTTTTAGGAAGTGGGATGGCTGAATGTTTTTGGGGACAAATTTTGACGAAAAAAGGTGAAAAAAAGAAAGCACAAGCAGCCTGGAAAAATTGTGATTTAGCTGCACATCCCGAAAGTATCGAAGAGTACAAATGGTTAGTGGAAGTAGCCGGAAAAGATATCAATCAAATTGTGAAAAATAACTGGTCTTCTTTTGAGAAAAATAATCAAAATTCTGTAGCACCTTCTTCTCGTGTTTTCTCCCCTGTACCTTCATCCTCTGGGGACAAGTAAAACTGAGCCACTACCCGTCAAGGTAATGAATAATGGATAATGAATAATGGATAATGGGGAATGGGTAATGGGTAATGGGTAATGGGTAATTAATAATTAACAATTGACAGTTGATAATTATTAATTGTTAATTGTCAATTATCAATTGTTAACCCTCTTCCTTCTTCCTTCTTCCCTCTTCCTTCTTCCTTTTTCCTTCTTTATGTCACCATTAGAAGTTGGCGATCGCGCCCCATTTTTTATTCTACCATCGACTGTTAAGCGAGAGTTTCACTTTTCCACTGTCAGTGGATATCCGATAGTCTTGTTCTTTTTTGGTAGTGCCGCCCTAGCCCCTGTGCAGACAATTCTCAAAGACTTTGAAACCTATAATGATCAGTTAGAGGCTTTTCCGGTGTATCGTTTTGGCATTAGTATTGATCCCAAAGATCGCGTCCTTAACCGTATTTCTCTCTTAGCTCCTTCTTTAGTAACCTTTTGGGATGAAGAGAAAGAAGTCAGCAAAAAATATGGAGTCTGTGAAACTCCAGAAGGAGGCGCGATCGCTTATACACCTCAAACATTTATTCTCAATTCCAATTTTCAAGTATTAGCAGTTATTCCCATAGGTAAACCAGAGCAACATTTTCAAGAAGTTTTAACTTTTTTGAAAAGTTTACCACCGAGGGAACCAAGCTATTTGATGAAAAGTCATGCACCTGTACTCCTAATTCCCAAAGTATTCGATCCCCAAATTTGTCGATTTTTAATTAATCTATATCAAACTAATGGAGGTGATGCCTCTTGTGTTATGAGAGAAATTGAGGGTAAAACCCTTGGCATTTTAGATGATAGCTTCAAAAAGCGGAAAGATTACTTTATACGGGAAACTAAGTTACTTAACCAAATTAATGACTTAATCTGGCGACGAGTGAAACCAGAGATACAAAAAGCATTTCAGTTTTCCATCACACGGTTTGAACGCTATTTAGTGGCCTGTTATGATGGCAATAATGGTGGCTATTTTTCCCCCCATCGAGATAATGATACTCAAGGGACTGTGCATCGACGCTTTGCTATGACATTAAATCTGAATGTAGGGGAATATACGGGGGGTTATTTGCACTTTCCTGAGTATGCACCTCATGGTTATCAAGGTGAGTCAGGGGACGCGATCATTTTTTCTTCTTCCCTGTTACATGAGGTGAAACCTGTGACAAGTGGTCAAAGATTTGCCTTTTTATCGTTTTTTTATAATGATGAAGACGCGAAGATCCGAGAGGCTAATGCGAAATATATCGTAAGAAGTGAATATTGATGGCAAAGGGAAAAATATTTGCTAAGGTAAAAGAAGGGGGTGATGAACTATTTGGAAAACTATGATGAAGTCTCGATCGATCGCGTTAGCTCTATCAGCTATTTTCGGCACTACTGTCGGTGTTATGCCCGTTTACGCGTTATTTCCTGTGACAGAGAAGATAAGAGGAGACGCGATCGCGCAGTCTCCCAACTCAGAAAGTTATGAAGAAACAAATATACGGGTTTATGAAAAAGCTAGTCCCGCGGTTGTCTCCATAGATTCTAATAAAACCAATGGTAGTGGCACAATTATTAGTTCCGATGGGATGATCTTAACAAATGGCCATGTTGTCGCGGGAAATAGTACCGTAACAGTAATTTTTGCTAATGGGAAAAAATTACCCGGAAAAGTCATTGGTTTTGGGGATGAAGGATTAGATTTAGCCATTGTCAAAGTGGAAGGCATGAAGAATTTACCCGCGCTTCCCCTCGCTCGTCCGGGTTCAATTAAAGTCGGCCAACGTGCTTTTGCTATTGGCAATCCCTTTGGTCGTTTTCAAAATACTTTTACCGTAGGAATTGTCAGTAGAATTGATCGACAACGGGGTTTAATTCAAACGGATGCCGCGATTAATCCGGGTAATTCTGGGGGACCCCTTCTCAATAGTGCCGGAGAATTAATTGGCATTAATACTTCGATTTTTACCCGAAATCAAGGGGGCAATACAGGAATTAGTTTTGCCATTACTATTGATAAAATTCCGGGTTTTATCACGTCAGTAAGAGAAGGAAGAGCCTCCCGTGTTGCCAGGAGTCGCCGTAGCTCTTTATTTGGGAATATCACACCGAAAAAACTGACTGTAAATGGGTCAAAAATTAATGGTGTTTTTACGAGTCAGTCTCCGGTATTGCCAATGGATAATAGTTATTTTGATCTCTATACTTTTGAAGGTAAAGCGGGTCAAGAAGTGACTATTGAAATGAAAAGTGAAGATATTGATCCCTATTTAATTTTATTAGGATCAAATCAAAGGGAAATTGCCCAAGATGATGATGGTGGCGGGAACAAAAATGCTCGTTTAGTCGTCACTCTTCCCGTGGATGGAACTTATTATATTATCGCAAATTGTTATGATTCCAGCGAAAATGGAAATTATACTTTAGAATTGCGAGAAACAACCGCGACTCGCTCTAATCGGATTATTTTACGAGAAGAGGGTATTTTAGGAGAAGGTTCTTCGGTGCTTCCTTCCGATGGTAGTCTCTATCGAGAGTATACTTTTGAAGGTAAGGCGGGACAGTCGGTGAGTATTTCTGTAGAAAGTTCTGATTTTGATCCTTATGTTGCTCTTTTTACGCCTGAGAGTGAATTATTAGGTGAAAATGATGATGTCAGCGACTCTAGTAAAAATGCTTTTGTCAGTGTTACTTTACCGATTACAGGTCGTTATCGAGTAGTTGTCAATTCTTTTGATCCTTCCGGTCGTGGTCGTTATATCCTGACAGTACGATAGTAAATTGGTAATGGGGAATTGGTAATAGGTAATTGATAATTGGTAATTGGTAATTGGTAATTGGTAATTGGGAGGATGGGGTTTCTCCTTCCTTTGTGTCTTTGTGCCTTTGTGTTTCATTATTTCTTCCCTCTTCCTTCAAAAGATATCTTTTTTGGCGCGGAGACGGGCAAAGGTTTCGATGGGATCGGAACTATTCATCGCGCTTTGTATCTGGGGGTAATCCCACCGTAGGAAGGGGTTAGTCCGTTTTTCTGTGCCAATATCGGAAGGGATTGTCGCGTGAGAATGACGACGAGTCTCTTTTACCTCTTCGACGCGTTGCACTAAGTCGGGGTTATCTCCATCCACGGTTAAGGCAAATTGTAGGTTTTTCAAGGTGTACTCATGGGCACACCAGACTCGCGTTTGATCGGGTAATTCTCTGAATTTACTTAAAGACGCGACCATTTGCGCGGGGGTTCCTTCAAACAGTCGTCCACAACTACCCCCAAAAAGGGTATCCCCACAAAATAACTCTCCCCAGTCTTCTCCTTCTTCGGGTGGGAAATAGTACGCGATATGGGCTTTGGTATGGCCTGGGACAAATAAGACTTCCGCGCTACGATTCCCAAAAAATACCGTATCGCGATCTTGGAGAAAAACTTTTTGACTGGGAATACGACCTTTATCTTTTGCCCCCCCATAGACGGTAAGATTAGGAAAATGGGCAATCAGTTCGGAATTGCCCCCCACATGATCCGAGTGATGATGGGTATTGAAAATCGCGACTAATTCTAAGCCTAATCGCTTAACCTGCTCTAAAACAGGTTGCGTGATCGCGGGATCAACAACCGCGGCGATATTAGATTCGGAGTCCTGTAATAAGAAAATATAATTATCAGAAAGTGCAGGAATTCGCTCAATTTTCATATTTCAAAGTTCATCAGATCATCTATAGCAATCCTAAATAGGTTGTGGTAAAACGTAGGGGTAGAGCCCCCGTGCCTACCCCTGATCAATCGGGCAACCACGGGGGGATTGCCCCTACAAAAATATTACAATTGAAATAGGATTGCTATATTGACTAGCATAACCTACCAGAAACCCGGTTTCTATATTATTTAAAATCGAAACCCATGTTGCAAAAGAGCCAAAACAAACCCACTATTTCTATCAGTTTAATGGTCGATCGCATTCTCGCGTCGGGGCGTTTAAGTCGTCGCGATCATGTACTCTTAACTTCGGCCATTCTATCGGATAATAAAATTAATGAAGAAGAACGTCATCAAATTAATCGCATTTTTGATTATCTCCAAATCGGTCGTCTGAAATTTGTGGATTAATTATTTGGGGTTGATCAAATCGGGAGCATCTCAAAGAAGCAAAAAAAACTGTATGTAGTGGGAGCGTCTCGCTCCCTAGGGTTCTAATAGACATCTGAGCGAAACTAGCTGAAACGCTCATTATTCGGTGCATTATGAATCAGGGTTTGAATGAATTTCGCTCAGAGGTCTAATAGGGAGCGAGACGCTCCCACTACCAATTTGTCAAGGGGGAATAATTAATAATATGAATTACTCCCCCTTACCCTGTAGGGAAAAAGGGGATGGGTTGATTTAGGCTATCTTTGGGTAGCCCTATTGATCATAAAACCAGCCCCTACGGTAATTTACCTATAATTTAGGTTCCGCGATCGTGGCGTTTTTGGTAATATTTACATCATTGGGATCGTAAGCGTTTTTCGCTGGCCATTGAGTATTACCACCGCCATCATTAAATTGGGCTCCCGTATGGTGTTTAACATCCCAAGGGTTCCCACCATTTTCGGCTTTGTTATAGGCGACAATACTATTTGTGAGGGTGATATGAGTTCCACCTCCCCAGAAAGCACCGCCTTGAAATCCCGCGTGATTTTGCATAACTACACAGTTACTCATCTTCACGGGACTACCAGTAATGAACGCGATCGCGCCTCCTAAACCATTACTTTTTCCATCAGGGGTAGTTTCATAAGCTTTATTACCAGAAAAGGTACTATCAATAATCGTACCCGGAGAGGTTTCTCCTACCCAAAATGCTCCACCTTGACTGAGGGCGATATTCTGAAAAAATTTCGTTTTACTGATGGTATATTCACCATTTCCAATGCGTAATCCACCCCCTAAAGCATCGCCTTTACTATCTTTGATGACTTGATTATTACTAATCTGACATCCTTCAACAAGGATGGTATCGGGGGGATAAACAAATAAGAAGAGGCCTCCCCCTTGTCCCGCGCCTTTGTTGCCATCAAAACGACTGTTAGAAATTGTGACTTTACCGCCTACGGGACCATGACCACTATTGGGACCAGAAGCATTGGCTCCATCGGTATAAATCGCGCCTCCATAACCAATTGTTCCAGTACCAAAGACTCCCGCGGTTGTATCATTTTTGGTAAAGATACAGCTATCAACTGTTAAGATACCTAAGAGGCTATTAATGGCACCACCATTAATTCCTTTGTTATTAGTAAAGGTTGAGGATTTAACCGTGAGGGAACCTGCGCTTTTCGTCGCGATCGCGCCTGCGCCTCTTTCGCTTTTACCGGAAGTCCCATTATTACCATCAAAGGTGCAATTGTTCACTATATTGGTGCTTTTGAAACCTGTATAGATTGCGCCAGCCCATGAAGCTACATTGTTTTTAAAGGTACAATATTCTAGGTTTAAGGTACTGCCATCACTGCCACGAAGTCCACCACCTGCTCCGGTTGCTTCATCGGCTCCCGCTACTTTTCCATTGGCAATTGTGACATTTTTTAAGCTGAAATTAATGGCATTTTGCATCTCAATAACACGCGACGCGTTATTCCCACTGATCGTTAAACCCGGTGTTTGGGCCCCATCAATAATCAGGTTTTTATTTACCACTAATTGCCCACTGCTGAGGGTTATTGTCTGATTGGCTAAATTGTGGGCAAATGTAATCAAATCCCCGGCTTGTGCTTTCGCGATCGTGTCTCTTAAAGAGCCACTACCACTATCATTGGTATTGGTGACGATAAGGTTTGCCATAGATATACCCGAATTAAGAGGTTCAACGATCAGGATTATATCTCAATTTCGTGATGAATTTTACAATATTTTTGCTCGAACCTAGCCGGATTTTATTGAAAAAGAAAAGACAAAAGAAGTTATACGTTCGTTGATGTTAATGTTGGGTTTCACATTCGTTCAACCCAACCTACTTAAATTTAACACAGCACCTATTTTTTTTTTATGTTGGGTTTCACATTCGTTCAACCCAACCTACTTAAATGGGTTTTATTTCCTTGACTTAAACACTGGTAATTTGATGTTAAATTTGGGTTCAGTTTCGTTGAAGCCAAGGGAGATAAATGGGTTTAATTGGCTTGACTTAAACGCCGTAAATTTAACACATCACCCATTTTTTTAATCTGTACAAAAGTCTTTTCCAGTTGTTCTTTATCCTTCACTTCAATACATAAATCAATTAACGCGGGTTCCCCTGGAAATGTCTTGACATTCGCACTACGAACATTGACATTATGATCTTTCAAATGACCTAAGATATCATTCAATACTCCTACGCGATCAAGAACTTCAATTTGAATACAAATAGGATAAGTTTGGGGGCGGCCATCTTTCTTATCTGGGATATTCCAACTGACAGGTACAATCCGCTCACCTTCTACATTTTCTAAGTTGTGACACCCTTGACGATGTATCGAAATTCCCCGCGTGCGAGTCACTACTCCAATAATAGGTTCCCCTGGAATCGCGTTACAACAACCTGCTATATGATGCAGTAATCCTTCTACTCCGATAATGGGAGATTTACTTGAACTTGGAGTGGATAAAGAACGCGGTGGTGGAACCGTTGGTAACAGGGGTGCGGTTTCGATTTTTTGTTCTGTTTTGATCAGATCCCGCAAACGGTTAACCACATTATTAATTGTTAGTTCTCCATATCCTAACCCGGCTAATAAATCATTGACACTATGATAATTACATTTGAGGGCGACTGTGTGCATTGGTTCTGATTTTAATAAGGCATCAAAACCACTTTTTCCTAATTCTTTTTCTAGCATTTCTTTACCGCGTGCGATATTTTCATCTCGGTGGGATCGCTTAAACCATTGACGAATACGATGTTTCGCACTACTTGTCACAACAAAGTTTAACCAATCTAAACTGGGATGACCATTTTTTTGGTTGATAATTTCCACGATATCGCCATTCTGTAATGGTGTATCTAATGTCACCATACGCCCATTAATGCGAGAACCTATACAATGATTACCGATTTCTGTATGAATACGATAGGCAAAATCAACTGGAGTCGCGCCCTTATTCAATGAAATTACATCCCCCGTTGGGGTAAATACATAAATATCTTCATCAAATAAGTTATCCTTAATACTCTGTAAATATTCCTTGGCATTTAAGTCTGTTTGCCATTCTAATAACTGTCGTAACCAAGTAAATTTTTCATCATCCGCGGATACTGTTACATGGGAATTTCCGGTTTCTTTATATTTCCAATGAGCCGCGATCCCGTATTCGGCAATATGGTGCATTTCTACGGTACGAATTTGTACTTCTATCGGTTTCCCATTGGGTCCGACTACTCCTGTATGTAAGGATTGATAACGGTTGGGTTTGGGTAAACCAATATAGTCTTTAAAACGACCGGGTATGGGACGAAATGAGTCGTGAACAATGGCTAAGGCACGATAACAATCTTGATTACTTTCGACGATAATCCGTACTGCCGCGATGTCATATACTTGATTAAATCCTTTTTGACGACGCTGCATTTTTTGATAAATTCCAAATAAATGTTTCGGACGCCCTATGACTTCATAACATTTGACTTTGGCTTTTTCTAGTCGTTCCCGTAACCGATCTGTGACTTCGGCTAATTGTGCTTCGCGATCGGCGCGTTTTTGCGCGACTAATTCTTGTATTTCTCGGTAGGCTTCTTGTTCTAAATATTTAAAGGCTAAATCTTCTAATTCCCATTTAAACCGACCGATCCCTAAACGATTCGCTAAAGGGGCAAAAATTTCTCGTGTTTCTTGGGCAATGATCCGCTGTTTTTCTGGCGGTAAATGTTCTAATGTTCTCATGTTATGAAGTCGATCGGCTAACTTCACTATGATGACGCGGATATCTTTTGCCATCGCGAGAAACATTCGCCGAAAGTTCTCCGCTTGTCGTTCGGTTTTACTGGAAAAATTCAATTTAGAAAGTTTGGTTACTCCTTCCACAAGCTGACGCACTTCTGAGCCAAATTTCTTTTCTAGTTCTTCTGGTGTGACATCGGTATCTTCTACAATATCATGGAGGAAGCCCGCGGCTACCATTTCACTACTCCCTCCTAGATATCGCAATAAACCCGCCACCGCGATCGGATGACAAATATAGGGTTCGCCTGATTTACGATATTGGCCTTCATGGAGTTTATAAGCAAATTCAAAGGCACTACAAATTAAATTATTTTCTGCCGAATCAGTGCCATTGCTGCCCTCTGCCTCACTGAGATTGAGACATTCTTGGAGCCAGTCGGGCACGACACAAAGTATGGGAGTTGGCGCGAGTATTTCGGTGTTCATAGTAGTTGTTATGGGTAGATGTTACTAATTGGGAATGGGCAACAGGTGGGTTGATTGGAGTAAAATCAACCCTTTTTCTGTATCTTCCTATACATACTAAGTTAAGAGTACACAAAAAGGTCATCAATACCGTATCGCGCTTAACTGGGGAGAAAACCAGTTACACCGAAAGGGCAAATCGATCAATGCAGACCTTAATGTTTCTATTATTGGCGAAAAAATAGGGGTTGCAAGGAAAAAACAAGATCCCTTAATATTTGGAAACAGTTAGGCTTTATTCTACCTTTATTATATAGATATATTTCTTAACATTGCCCAGATGTTGTCACAAAATCGTCATCAGTTGTACCAAACACTAAGCTTTGAGCTCCAAGGGCTTCAAAGGACTGCAACACAAGGTAATCTAGTAAGGGCAGAACTTATCACGGAGTTAAGGAGGATGTCACAGTGGTTTGGGGAGGAAGTAATGAACCTCAACCCACTGGAGTCTGAGTCTTTGCCGCAACTTCAACTGTCTTATCTCACGGAAATGCACAGGCTGTTTCGACTTTTGGCAATGGATGTTACATTTTTACAAGTCTCTCGTCAATCAACTACTACGGAAAAACGCTTAGAGATGATCCGCGATCGCGTCCAAACCCTCATTCGCTATTGCGATGCCCTTTTAGGGGAATATAAATAAGTCAGAATATAGGAGAGATAAACCCGTGCAATGTCCCAAATGTAAGAAAATGGAGTTACAGGATGGTATGTTATCCGATAATTTATCGGTGAAGTGGTGTGCTGAGTGTTCTGGGATCTGGATTCCCACTTCCCAATATCAAGCTTGGCAAGAGTATCAACGACGTTGGGGACAGCAAAACCCCGAACCGCTTGATCAAGATATTGATTTTATCCCCTCACCTTATGATAGTCGCGCGGCTTTGTGTCCAGAATGTAGTAATTATTTATCTCGTGCCAAAGTTCCTTTTAAGAATCCCTTTTATATTGAGCGTTGTATGAATTGTGGGGGGATTTGGTGTGATAATGGCGAATGGGAAATGTTGGAATATTTGGGTTTTCAGAGTGAAATTGAGCAGATGTTTTCTAGCGCGTGGCAAGCCAAACAGCGTGAACAAAATCTGGCTCAAAAGGAACGTGAGGCCCTCGTTAGTAAGTTAGGTCCCGATATTGCTGATTATGTTTTTCAATTAGCGGAAGTGTTGAAGGATCATCCATTCGGGGATTTTGCCGCGTCTTATATGTTACGTCGTTTTGAATCTGTGAAAAAGGGTGTCCCTGAATCTCATCAAGAGGGTTGAGAGCCATAAAAATATCACGGATATCAAGAAACCGGGTTTCTGAGAGAGCCAGTTGATCGAGAAGAAACCCGGTTTATTCTTATATATTTAGTTGAGCTAATTTTTACTAAAAAAAAATGGTGAAAGATTCTTTATTTTGTGTGGAAAATTTGCGGGTTTCTTATCCGGGTTCCTCTGCCGATGTTTGGGCGGTTGATGATGTTTCTTTTACGTTACAACCGGGTGAAAAGTTAGGGTTAGTGGGGGAGTCGGGTTGTGGGAAATCGACTCTCGGACGTGCCGCGATGCGTTTGCTTCCTGTTTCTTCTGCTATTGAGGGCCGGGTTTTATTTGAGGGTGAGTCGATTTTTGATATGGATCGCGATCGAATGCGTCGTTTTCGTGGAGAGGCGATCGCGTTAGTTTTTCAAGATCCCATGACTCGTCTTGATCCTTTGATGACGATCGGGGATCATTGTTTGGAAACTTTGTTATCCCATGATGGACAATTAACTCCTAAAGACGCGAAAAATCGGGCTTTGGAAATTTTAGAAGCTGTGAATATTCCCGCGTCTCGTTGGTCCCAATATCCCCATGAGTTTAGTGGGGGAATGCGTCAAAGAGTCGCGATCGCGCTGGCTCTTCTTCTTAATCCTAAATTAATTGTAGCTGATGAACCGACAACGAGTTTAGATGTCACCGTATCGGCTCAAATTTTAAAGGAATTAACTCGTTTATGTCGAGATAGGGGAACGGCTATTTTATTAATTTCTCACGATTTGGCGATGGTGGGAGAATATTGCGATCGCATCGCGGTGATGTATCAAGGTAAAATTGTGGAAACGGGTATCACGGAAAATGTTTTTGGTGCGCCTCAACATGATTATACTAAAACTCTCCTTAATTCCGCGTTACATTTACAGGTGAAGGAAGAAGGAAGAGGGCAGAAGGAAGAAGGAAGAGGGCAGAAGGAAGAAGGAAGAAGGAAGAAGGAAGAAGGAAGAAGGGAAGACAATCCTATTAATTTATCAGAAAAGCCGTTGTTAAAATTGACGGATTTAAAGCAGTATTATACCTTAGAAAAGAGTTTTTTACAACAAATATTTTCGGGAAAACAGGCTACGTCGATTAAAGCAGTAGATGGTATTACCTTAGATTTATATGAGGGGGAAATTTTAGGGCTAGTGGGCGAATCGGGATGTGGGAAAAGTACCTTATCACGGACAATTTTACAATTAATTCGTCCTACGGGGGGAAAAGTGGAATTTGAGGGGATTGATTTAACTCGTTTATCCCGCGAAGAAGTGAGAAAAAAACGCCGTCAAATGCAGATGGTTTTTCAAGATCCCCATGCTTGTCTTAACCCGATGATGACAGTGGGACAAAGTATTGCTGATCCGTTATTAATTCATCAATTAGCAACGGTTGAAGAAGCGAAACTTCAAGTTTTACAAATGTTAGAAAGGGTAGGTTTAACGCCCACTGAAGAGTATTATCAACGCTATCCCAAGGAATTATCCGGGGGACAACAACAAAGAGTCGCGATCGCGCGCGCTTTAATTACTCGTCCTCAATTAATTATTTGTGATG
>JBEDKD010000337.1:0-10811 GCA_041172365.1 Cyanobacteriota bacterium
GGCGGGTTTTTGGAGGTTATTTGTTCGTGGGAGAAATTCGGGTTAACCCGCCCCTACAGAGATAATAGGGTGGGGATGGGGCGTTTTTTTGTCCTAACCGTCTTGGCGGGTGCTATATTAACACAGGCATTAGCCTGTGACAAGCCGGATGCTTATCCTACCTTAGTCAACCAATCACTCACAGAAACCGGGTTTCTTTCTCAATCAATGTTTCGTTTTCTCATACAATACATAACTAACAACGAAAATAAGGCCATTCCTGTTAAATATTTTAACATATTAGGAACCCCAGGATTAGGAGAGAAAAAACCCTCAATACAACCCGCAATGATTAACATCGGCACAATACCAAAAACTAACCGGGCAGCTTTAGTACCATAAAATTTAAGGGCATCTGGGCGACGATAGGGACTAGGAAATAATAAGGCTTTTGCCAACATTAAGCCCGCACCTCCCGCCAAAAAGATCGCGGGTAATTCTAAAGCACCATGAGGAAAAACAAAGGCCCAAAAGGGAAAGGATAAATGATTTTGACTAACTAAACTACCCACACCGCCAATTAACAAGCCATTAAAAAATAACATATAAATCGTCAAGATTCCTCCCGTTATTCCACCGGAAACAACACGGAAAGAAACAGAAAGATTATTAATCATAATATTCGTAGAAGCTAAGGGTTCAGTACCCACAATAGAACCCATCCATAATTGGCCTCGATCGCGTACCGTTTCGATTAAATGTTGTGGTACTAATATGGAGAGAAAAACCGGATCTTGCCAAGCCAACCACCAAGCAATTAAGGCCCCTAATACAAAAATAATAGTCGCGATCGCGCTATAAACGAAAGTATCTTGAACAACTTGAGGAAACCCCCACAGATAAAACCATAAAATCGCGTGCCAATCTTGATGTCGAGATCCCTGATAAATTTGTGTATAACCACGAGACGTTAAGCCCTGTAAATCTTGAATGACAAGGGAACCCACTTGATAAGTTTTAGCTCGTGCCAAGTCCCCAGAAACCGAACGATATAAACTCCCAAACTCTCGAATTTCCGACGCGTTTAAAGAGGAAAGTCCCTTTTTTTCTATTCTTTCCAACAATAGAGCCAAACGCGTCCAGTTGGGTTGCCGTCTCGCGATCCAGCGTTGAATATTCATAAAATATTTCTGTAATTTTCCCACATTTTAAAAGAATTCGCTTAAGCTTGTTATAAATTTTACATGACAGGAGTTGCATTACTATGTCTAAGACACCTCCCTTTAGTCAACCCACAGAGCCCCTAACCGTCGGAAATGTTGTTAGTGCCGCGTTGCGAATATACCGCGATCGCTTCTCCACATACTTCAAATTAGCATTGACAACCTATCTTTATATTTTTATTCCCGTTTATGGATGGGCAAAATATACCATGCTTTCAGGAGTAATTTCTCGTCTCGCCTTTGGTGAAGTCAGGGAAAAACCAGAAAGTGTCCGTGACGTTGTACGCGAAGTTCAACCGCGAATGTGGAGTTTTTTTGGCGCAGGATTTCTCACGTCTATTCTATTATTAGGAGTGTCCCTAGGTGCGATTATATTAGTTAATATTATAGTTGTTATTACTCTCAACCAAAGATTATCTCCTTTTATCCCACTAATAGGATCAATACTCATCTTGCTCCTGCTAGGGTTTATGGTCATAATGTGTCTAAGGCTTATGTCTAGTTTTTTTATCATTGAAGTCGCCCTCGCGGTAGAAAATGATCTCAAGGCTACTTCCGCAATAAGTCGAAGCTGTCAGCTTACCAAAGTTTTTGTAAACCAAATTCAAGAGATTATAATGATCACTTTCTTAATTACAATTCCATTTATCATAGTTTTACAGATAGTCGATACCAGCATTCAACTATTCTTTTTACCTTTCTTCGGAAAAAACAGTTTTTTTCTTTTTTTCTCAAACATATTGATTCTCATAATATTTATAGTAAAAAATGCCTTCTATATCCCATTTTGGCAAATAGTCAAAGCCATCACTTACTACGATATTCGTACCCAAAAAGAAGGGCTAGGGCTAGAATTACATTCCCATCCTGAGCTTGAAGTCAGAAGGTTGAAATAATACCAATTTAGGCTGTTCAAATAGACCCTAATTATCCCTATGAAATTCCTTAATAAATACACCTTCCAAACACCAGAAAGCGTTGAACTCGAGTTCACTTTAGCAGGCATTGGTAGCCGTGCCTATGCTCTTTTCATTGACTATATAATTTGGGGTATTTCCTTGTTTTTTTGGCTGATAGCTTGGACTTTTATTGACTCTTTTATTAGAGATATTTTCAAAAATATTGTCGGAAATAACAAGATTTTAGACCTCTGGTTATTTTCCCTGGGATTATTAATGACATTTTTAATCTATGTTGGTTATTTTGTCTTGTTTGAAACATTAGGCCAAGGGCAAACACCAGGGAAAAAAAGAGCAAAAATACGCGTCATTCGAGATGATGGTCGTCCTGTAAGACTCCCACAGGCAACCCTACGAGCCTTATTACGACCTTTGGATGATTTCTTGTTTATCGGATTTTTTCTGATCGTGTTCAATAAGCAGGAAAAACGCTTAGGAGATTGGGTAGCCGGAACCTTAGTTATTCAGGCACAAAGCCCCGTTAAGTCCCAGAAATTAAAAATATCAAAGGACGCGAAACGTTTAGCCAAAGAACTTTTACAAGAAGCAGATTTTTCCCGCTTACTTCCTGAAGATTTTGCCGTAATTCGAGAATTTTTGCACCGACGTAACGGCATGAGCTTAACTGCGAAAAATAAATTAAGTATTAAACTCGCCTTAGAGGTTAAAGCCATTCTTGCCCTAGAAAAACTCCCTATAAAAAAGATGAACTCTATGCTCTTTCTGGAAGCGGTTTATCTGGGGTATCAACAAAATTATAGTTCCCACTCCGAACCTTAATCAAATCACGACTTTTTTATCCCCTTTCCTAGTAACAGAGATAGCGCGATCGGCTAATCCCAATGGGTATCCCCCCCTTATAGGCTAGGTTCCCCAAAATATTTCTCATCGCAGTTGACGAACATCAAATACCTTAGTACAATAGATTTAGTTTTCCCGATTACCCCTGATGCAGACCCCTGCATTCCTTGATTTTGGCATCTCTAGTAGTTCTCTTTTGAACCGTTACCCTCTCAAAAGTGACTTCACGTCAAAAGCACACCAATAAAAAGCATAGGCAATGAAAAACAGGGTAGAGCAGTGGCTTGCTTACCCTGGTAGACCCCTAGCAAAACCAATAAATGGTAGTGCAGTTGATTAATAAAAAGATGCACCCTGATTTCAAAATTACCCGATGGATTAACGCCCTGAGTGTCTCAGTTTTTAGTAGATGTACTGCCTGATGGCAGGAAGACCACTCCCCATGACAGGGAGAGGAAACTTATGGACACTACCAACAGGTCACTTCCGTTGTATTTCCGGTTGGTTGACCTGCTTGTCTTTTATTATTACAGGCAGACTCAAGTCTTTTCAAGAGGTCTATTGCAAACACCCACTTTTGAGAGTGACTACAGCCGAGGAGTCCCTAAAACACAGAGAAAACCCAGTTAAGTCCCATGTCTTAACAATATCAGAGGACGTGAAACCTTTAGCCAAAGAACTTTTACAAGAAGCCGATTTTTCCCGCTTACTTCCTGAAGATTTTGCCCTAAGCACGAGAATTTTTGCCGCGACGTAATGGCATGAGCGTAACCCGAAAAATGAATTAAGTATTAAACTCGCGTCAGAGATTAAAGCCATTGTCGGCCTAGAAAAACACCCTCAAAATATGAATTCAATGCTCTTTCTCGAAGCGGTTGATCTGGGGTATCAACAAAATTACAGTTCCCACAGCCAGCCCTAATCAAATCAGACCTTTTTCTTCTTTTTCCTACTCTGTTATCCCAAAGGGCATCCCCCCCTAGGGTGTAATTCCCATGAAAAGATTCCCCGTCCTAGTTGACGCAGAGGAAATACCTTAGTACAATAAATTTAGTTTTCCCGATTACCCTTGATGCAGACCCCTGCATTTCTTGATTTTGGCATCTCTAGTAGTTCACTTTTGAACAGTTACCCTCTCAAAAGTGACTTCACGTCAAAAGCACACCAATAAAAGGCATAGGCAATGAAAAACAGGGTAGAGCAGTGGCTTGCTTACCCTGATGGACCCCTAGCAAAACCAATAAATGGTAGTGCAATTGATTAATAAAAAGATGCACCCTGATTCAAAATTACCCGATGGATTAACGCCCTGAGTGTCTCAGTTTTTAGTAGATGTACTGCCTGACGGCAGGAAGACCACTCCCCATGACAGGGAGAGGAAACTTTTGGACACTACCAACAGGTCACTTCCGTTGTATTTCCGGTTGGTTAACCTGCTTGTCTTTTATTATTACAGGCAGACTCAAGTCTTTTCAAGAGGTCTATTGCAAACACCCACTTTTGAGAGTGACTACAGCCGAGGAGTCCCTAAAACACAGAGAAAACCCAACCCTGCTGGGACACCTAAGCACAAAAAGCCAGAGCTACGATGATCCATCGAAGCTCCTAAAACGAAATACCATCAATAGCCTCGAAACTAACCCCAGTTGTGTAAGAGAGGTTGTTGGAGAGGAGAGAATGCAACACAGCCATCTCAAATATCGCTCTCAAGCATATTTCTCCGACAGAAATGGGTAATAGTCCGGGTGACTCACAGCCCTGTAGGTTGACTTCCATGAGGGCTCTCGCTCCCCTTCCCAGGTAAAAGTGGGTAGGCCAGAATAACAGTAGCAAGAGTTAACTGGTAGCTGCGAAAGGCAAGTCGGAAATATATCCTGATTTGATTATGGCAGATCAAATAAATTTTCCGCAGGGGGAATCAAGATAAAATTACCCCGTGTCGAGGCAGTACCCAGTGAAGCCAACTATTGATGGTATACAGGGTGCATTACTATGAAAAGAATTATTTGGGTTTTAGGGGTCATCGCTTCCACAGGTCTTACTTTTTCCTATGCTCCCTACGCGAAAGCTAGTAATGGGCAAACGTCTTTACGCACGGCAGATACAGGGAATCTGATGAAGGTCAATTATATTGGTCGTGACGAAGATGGGAAGAAGGAAGATGTCAAGACTGGTAAGCCTAAGTCTTAAGTGAAGGGCTATTCATTTTTCTAAGGCGGGAAACTTTCCCCCTGTCTGCCTGTGACGCGTCAAAAAAAATTCCTACTTCGGTGGAACAGACGCGAGGAAGCTCGAAGAGGATATCAAGGAATAGTGTCTAACTTAGTCATGACTTGTCCTAGTTTGTGTAAGTTTCTCAAGGTGGAATAATTCTTTTATACTGCAACTTAAGGCGGGTGGAAAAGCTTTCCTATAGGGTGGGTTCGCTTCTGCCCTCATCGTATTTCTTCTTGAAAACCCTAAGTGTATATCCGACATGAGCACAACAAAACGACAGATATCGACAAAAACCCAGTCGAGGCGTCAGGCGACACCGAAAGAACGGCAGTTAATTCATCTGTTGGCTAATCTGGGGTGTTCTTTTGTGAAATACGATGCCGCCCACGCTCTCAGCAAGGGAGTGATTTCCCCCGCCGAGCGCAAGCGTTTAGCCGAATGGCACTACCTTCGACTGCAACAAATTCGTCGTATTGAGCGCAGTTTGGAACCAGTCGCGTCTCTCAAGCGTGTTTATTATAAGAGTGTCCTTAGTCCTGGGGATTTAAAGTCTTTAAAACTTCTCTGGTGCGAGGATGATCAAAACCGAGTCAAGCGTCTTGATCCGTCTCTGGATGAGGTTTTAACTGTTGCCTTGGATCGAGGTGATACGTTAAAACAGATTTTCTACACTATTGAAGTTAAGGAACGTCTTTTTGCTCTTACTCCTGAAGCTGGTAAAGTCCCCCTTTGGGTTGCGGAATGGGAAGAGTCTGATTATGACATCAATTTTTTCCCCCCTTCTTTTCCTGCATGGGCCGCGATCGTGGACGATTGAAACTCAAACGAGAGTGTTATGTTTTCTTTTCCTGCAACCGGGTTTCTTCTCAGAAATCCGGTTTCTCAGTGTTTAGCAGAAGGAAGAAGGAAGAGGGAAGAAGGAAGAAGGAAGAGGGAAGAGGGAAGAAGGAAGAAGGAAGAGGGAAGAGGGAAGAGGGAAGAGGGAAGAAGGAAGAAGGAAGAAGGAAGAGGGAAGAGGGAAGAAGGAAGAAGGAAGAAGGAATACTGTAGGTAGTGCCACAGTGCCTACCCTAATCAATGGTTTGGGGCATTAACAATCTCCTAACTGTCGAGGTTGCTTATGATGAACTACAGAGGTCGACTAGGACACATAGGGGAGAGTTTGAGAGGGGATATAAAGAGGACATTATATCATTTTTTTGTGTGCTTGTCAAGATTGAATTTATGTAATTTTTACTAACAGAGAGATTGATTTTCGATTAGGAAAAATATGGCTTAAATTGGGAGGTTAAAGCAATGGTACAGGAATTAGTTGATTTGAGAATCTCTATTTTTGAAGGACGTTATGAGGAGGCGTTGGGAATTATAGATGAGTTAGAGGGAATGAGTAAACAGGCTATTTTGCGAAATATTGAGTCGTTTTTGATTCGGTTAATGATTCATTTAATTAAAAATCAAGTGGAATCGCGCTTAAGCAATTCTGGGGCCGCCGCGATCGCGCTTTTTTTTAACCGCAGATGTACGCAGATGTACGCGGTAGGGACACGGCACTGCCGTGTCCCTACTCCGACGAAAGAAACCGGGTTTTTTCACATTTATTGAGAGTTTGAACGAAGTATTTTGGTGAAAAAACTCCCTTAGAGCGTAAATTGATAAATTTCCTGATTCCGAGGCAAAAGCGCGCGTTGAGGGATTATGTTAAAATAGTTGAGTATGTTGGTTAGTCGAAGAGAAACGGATATGAAATCAGATATTACTGTTTGTGTCAGTGCTGATGGTAAATTAGAAGTTCCGGCTGAGATTCAAACTCAACTACAACCTGGGGATCGATATCAAGTGATAGTGACAGAAGATAAGATTGTTTTTGAGAAAGTAAAAGCGGGTTTTGACTGGGAGGAATGGGAACGGCGTGTAGAAGCGGCTAACCCCGATCCTGATCAATTAACTATGGAGGAAATTTGTGAAATTGTTAGGGAAGTACGCCGCGAGAAACTTTCTCAAACGGAGCCTTAAAAATGAGAGTTATCATAGATACTAATCTCTTTGTCTCAGGTTGGCTGTGGGGAGGTATCCCCGCTCGTTTATTTAGATTGGCAAGAGCTCGTCAACTCATAATTTGTGCATCTGAACCGATCTTGGCAGAATTAGAAAAAACTTTGAGTAAACAGAAACTCTGGGGGAAATTACAATCTTTGGGTTTTACTGTTGAATACTTAATAAGTGGAACAGGAGAATTAGTGGAAGTTTATCCGATTTCGGCTATCAATGTACCTGATTTACGCGATCCGAATGACAATATGATTTTAGCTACCACGATCGCGGCTGATGCCAATGTGATTGTGACGGGCGATCGCGATTTGTTGGTATTACAGGAATATGAGGGGATTACTATTGTTACGGCTAGGGAGTTTTTGGATCGGTATTTTCCTGAAAATTAGGACGCGATTACCTACCCTTCGGGAACGCTTCGCGAACGGGATCGCTCCCCTTCACACGCTTCTTGGCGACAGGGGGATGAAATGGGCGACCGGGCGCGCCGCGCTACGTGGCTTCGTGACTGAAAAACGGTGCTGGATATGCTACATTGAGTAGGGAGAATTTGGCAAAAAAATGTCTTGTACTTTCACGGCAATTGTTTATTGGGAAGAGGATGTTTATGTAGCCGAGTGTCCTGAAGTGGGAACGGCTAGTCAAGGAGACACGATAGAAGAGGCGATCGTCAATCTCAAAGAGGCAACGGAACTTTATTTAGAAGAATTCCCTCTGCCTAAAATTTCCCCCCGTCTGCTAACTACATTTGAGGTATTGAGTGCCTAAATTACCACGAGTCAGTAGTGCAGAAGCCATCCGCGCTTTGGAATGCTTAGGCTTTATTCAAGTACGGCAGCGAGGCAGTCATGCTATTTTGAAGAAACAACTACCGATCGATGATGAGGAGAATCCTCAAGGCACGATCGAGGTTGGCTGTGTAGTACCAGTGCAGCGCAAAACTTTGGCAGTTGGAACCCTCAAAAGTATTCTAAATCAGGCTGGGATTTCTGTTGAAGATTTTTTGAGCAATCTTTAGAGATATTGAAAGGGCGATGCCTGCGGCTGGCTTCGCCTACGCACGTTTACTCAAGTCAGGACTCAAGGAAGGGCATCGCGACTTTAGTAGAGTATCAGTAGTTACTTATAAAGCGCGATCGCGATTCTCTTCAGAAAGAAATCAAGGAGGCACGATCGCGGCTGATGCCAATGTGATTCTGACGGGCGATCGCGATTTGTTAGTATTACAGGAATATGAGGGGATTGCTATTGTTACGGCTAGGGAGTTTTTGGATCGGTATTTTCCTGAAAATTAGAACGCGATCAGGCTTTTTTTTAACCGCAGATGTAGGCGAAGCCTTCCCGAAGGGTACGCAGATGGACGCAGATGAAAGAAGCGCGATCGATAATTTCCTCAACTTCTTGAATCATCATCCGTAGTTGCGCGACAGAATATTCATCATTAGAAGGTATGGTTAAGCGATTTTCATCGAAGATCATAAACTGGTGTCGAGAGCCTGAAAAAGGCCTATCAAATCCCAATTATTGCCGCAACTTTTTGATAAAATCTCGACGTTTACAGGGTATCCACCGGCTCACGAATTGGCTCCTTGTTCAAATCAATGTTGTTGATGACTGGTAAAGTATGACCGAGTTTTAACCCTAGTAGAATCCAGTCTTCTAGGGTTGAGTGTAATTGGTTTTCGCACTCCCGTAGTGTGGATGCAAATGCGATTACTCCTTTGCACCCAGGCATTCGACCGACAAATGTGCCATCTTCGAGTTTATCGTAAGTGGCCTGGGACATGGCTGTGTCGATGTATTGACTTAAAATGTAATTGACGCTCATCACCGAACCTCTTGTAATTGCCTGCTGAATTTGGGAATATCCATCGACTTTCTTTGAGGGATTACTATAATATTAGTTCTAGCATGAGGTGTGGGATTTGGAAACGGTTTTTTTATCGTAGAGCGGGGAATTTGTCAATAGTAAAAAGAAAAAGTATTAATGTGGGTGAGAGTGAGTGCCTTTATCAGAATCAAAGCGCGATCGGGCTTTTTTTTAACCGCTGATGAACGCTGATGAAAGAGTTAGATAAAGTGAACACTAAAAAAAAAGCGGGATTCTAAGAAACCGGGTTTATGAGGTTGGGGAGTCAGGTTAATGGTTTACCTGCTATCAGAAACCCGGTTTCTTCACCCTCAAACAAGGGGTTTCTCTAAGAGCACGTTGACTCAAGAAAGACATCAAGGAAACGCGATCGTGTTTTCCCAGAAAGGTTCCCAGAAAATCATTGCCTTATGACAAAATAAAAAGCTATTAAAAAATAGCCCGATGATTCCCACTAAAAAATCGTTTTTTTTAGCACGGTCTTTCATATTTCATGAACAACCCATAATGATGTTTTGGCAAAAATACTATTGACTTGATCGGGGGCATCCCGATAGTGTAAAAAGCTTTTTTTGGGAGTGGGAGCGTCTCGCTCCCTAGCCCGATGGAGCCGGGAGCGAAACGCTCTGATGCTCCGCACAGGCTACGCCAACCCACTACCTATTTACAAACATGGGATGCTCCCGACTTGAGCAGACGATTAGACAACTTTCATGTTATAATAATCTCTATTGAAGGAGGTTAATAAGTAATATGGTGGTATCTGTTCAATTACTAGAACTAGAAAAATCCCTTCAAGGATTATCTTTAGAGGAAAAATTATGGTTGTTAGAAAAACTTTTTTTACAACTACGAGAAGGGATTGGGACTGAGAATTTTCCAGAAACCAATAAACCAGAGAAGACGACCCCTATTCAGTACGATTCTATGGTTAAACCGATCTGGGAAGTAGCTGTGGACATTGGCGAAAATATTCCTGAGTCAGAATGGGCAAAAGTTCCCAAAGATTTGTCAAAAAATTTTGATTTCTATCAGGATTTAGGAGAATGAGACGAGTTTTTGCCGACACAGGTTATTGGGTGGCGTTGCTTAATCCTCAAGATGAATTACATCAAAAAGCACGAAAACTATCTAATCAGATAGATTCCCTTTATATTGTCACTAGCGAAATGGTTTTAGCAGAAGTTTTGAATGATTTTTCTAAGAGGGGGGAGTTTCTTCGTCGAGGGGCTATTGAGTTAATTGAAAATCTCTATACTCATCCTAATGTAACAATAGTGAAACAAAGTAGTAGTCAGTTTCATGAGGGGTTCTTGTTGTATAAACAAAGAGGTGATAAGAAGTGGAGTATCACTGATTGTGTTTCTTTTAAAATCATGGAAGAATATCAAATTCCTGAAGCTCTGGCTTATGATAAACATTTTGAACAAGCTGGTTTTATTGCTCTATTGCGTGAATGAAAGAGTTAGATAAAGTGAACACTAAAAAGCGGGATTTTAAAGAAACCCGGTTTATGAGGTTGGGGAGTCAGGTTAATGGTTTACCTGCTATGAGAAACCCGGTTTCTTTACCCTCAAACAAGGGGTTTCTCTAAGAGCACGTTGACTCAAGAAAGACATCACGGAAACGCGATCGCGAATCATCCGGCGTTGCACAATTAAGGGATGATTCAGTAGGGGCCATCCCCCCGTGGTGGCCTCAAAACCCAAAACC
>JBEDKD010000338.1:0-3001 GCA_041172365.1 Cyanobacteriota bacterium
ATCTGTTGATGGACATTATTAGTGGGGTGGGGCGGGTTTTTGGAGGTTATTTGTTTGTGGGATAAATTCGGGTGAACCCGCCCCTACAAAATCTGTCCTAATAGCCCTGGCGGTTGCTATAAGAGCGCAATCCTTGGCACATTAGGAAGTTCTGAAGCCCTCAAAGCCATTCATGTTATTCCTTTTTCCTTCTCTTTTTTCCTTCTCTTTTTTCCTTCTCTTTTTTCCTTCTCTTTTTTCCTTCTCTTTTTTCCTTCTCTTTTTTCCTTCTTCCTTCTTCCTTCTTCCTTCTTCCTTCTTCCTTCTTCCTTCTTCCTTCTTCCTTCTTCCTTCTTCCTTCTGCGATATTAAACTCGGAGGGCGACACTTCCACTACCCTGAAACATTAACCAAGAGAGAAAAAAGTTAAAAATAAAAATAGCCAACAACGCGGTAACAACCGCCGTCGTCGTTGATTGTCCCACACCTTTTGCACCTCCAGTAGTTGTTAATCCCCAACTGGTGCCAATAACTGCTATTAAAGCACCAAAAACAAAGCCTTTAATCACGGCACTGGTGATATCCCAAAGGGAGAGAAAATTGCGCGCTGATTCTAAAAAGATTGTGTGGGAAAGCCCATAGAGTTTTGTGGCAATTAATAGGCCTCCCCCCATGCCTGTGATTAAGGATAAAATCGTCAAAATGGGTAGCATGACACAACACGCGATCACACGCGGTATTACTAAATAATCAATGGGATCTGTTTTGAGGATATAGAGCGCGTCTATTTGTTCTGTTACCTGCATTGTACCAATTTCCGCGGCAAAGGCTGATCCGACTCGTCCCGCGATAATAACGGCTGTGAGCACGGGGCCAAGTTCACGCGTTAAGGAGATCGCGAGCACTCCCCCAACGGTATTCGCTGCCCCTAAGTGAATAAATTCCCGTGCGACTTGAATGGTAAATACCATCCCCACAAAACTCGCGGTGAGTAGGGCAATTAAGAGGGATTCTGGCCCCACCGCGATCATTTGATCGAGGGTATTACGACGGTGAATGGGACGGGTAATGAGGTGCAGCATAACTTGGCCCCCTAATAATGAGGCTGCTATTAATCGCTGACTCCATAATCCTAGACTTGAACTACCAGTAATATTACTCAAGGGATTGTTGCTCTCTGTATTGTTACGAAATGTGCTAATTATTTACAAATTTTAAACAATTTTTGTGAAGCAAAATTTAAGTTTTTTGACAAATTGGCTGAAAATTCCCGATCGCGATCTATGTTAGAGATTGGCAAGTATCAATGGCAAATGCTCCTTTTGCTAGTTTAGCCACATATACGAGTTTTCTTATGAATATTAAGTCTAATCTCCTCCGTGCTGTTCTGTTAACAAGTGTTTTGAGCTTTGTTGCCCCCTGTCTGTTAATTTGTGGGGGGTTGACTAGCTTTTACTTTATTAGTCTCTTTCCCATTTTGCAAGCTGTGGGTCATTCTGGGGCTGACTTAATGTTACAATTTCTTGCGACTTTTGGCGATGGTCGGCCCTGTGAGGGTTTTTTAGTCATTGGAAGTACCTTTGCTCTGGTAGGTGCTTTGTTTGAATTTTATGCTTATTATCTTAGTCCTCGTAGTAGTTAAAACCAGAGGAAAGAAGGAAGAAGGATTGGGGCTGAGGGTGGAAGGAATAATGTGAATTTAGTCAATTAAATTATTTATCAGGAGTACAGCGCGTTTCTCCCACCGACAATTTTCTTCAGGTTTCCGAAAGCGCGATCGCGCTTTCGGAAACCTGAGACATCTCCCCAAAATCATTTCAATCGCAGGATTAGCCTGGGCGACAATGAGAGATCGCGCTTTCCAGCCTGAGACATCTCCCCAAAATCTTGTCAATCGCAGGCAGGATGCCTGCGCTACTATGAGTGCTTCACTAAGTTGTCGTTTAGTTTCTCATGAGACTTAACCACATTTTCTGCCCAAAACAAGGGGAAACTTCCTTTATCATGGGTTTGATAATCAAAGGGACGGGATAACCCAAGGTAGGCCTTCGATCGCGAGTAATATGATTACCAATCCGGGGGTAAACCATAGGAGTCTAACATTTCTTCATCTTGTAATAAGTCCTCCGTAGCGCGATCGACGACAATTGTTTTATTAGCTAAAATTAAAGCCCTATGGGTAGTTTTTTTCAGCCAATTAAAATCATGGGAAGCAATTAATATTACTTCTAAGGGTAACTCTGATAAGACTTGAGCTAATTTTCTGCGCCACGCGGGATCTAAACCGTTTGTGGGTTCATCTAATATTAAAATACTGGGTTCTAATACTAAAATTGACGCGATCGCGGCCAGGCGTTTTTGCCCCCCAGATAATTGATGTGATGAGCGATTTTCGTATTCAATTAAGCCCAATTTATCTAAAATCAATCGTGCTTTTTCTTTCGCGTCAATCACAGACATTCCATAATTCCGCGCTCCAAACATCACATCTTCTAAAATCGTCGGCATAAATAATTGATCATCAGGATTTTGAAAGGCAAATCCTACCTGACGACGAATCCCAGAAATATTTTTAGATTCTAAAGTAATACCCTTAATTAAAATTTTGCCCGATCGCGGTAATTTTAAACCGATCAAATTTTCTAATAAAGTGCTTTTCCCCACACCCGTAGCCCCTATTAATGCGACTCTTTCACCGGAATTTATGGTGAAATTAATATCTTGCAAAATCGGTTCTTGCTGAGGATAACTAAACCGTAAATCTTGCACAATTAGTATGGGATTAGAAGAAGTTAAATTAGGCATTTTTGAATAGATGGAAGAAACCACGTTTAAAGAATAAATGAACCACCGAAAGTCCAGAGGCACAGAGAGAAGAAAAGAAACCGGGTTTCTGACTTCATACTCTTAAATGAAATGACTATTTTCGCTAAAAAAAAACGGTTTTTGCATAATTCATTTAATTTTTCACATAGATAGTATAGTGTTTGCATTTCAGAGGTAAAACTTGTGGTACAGGCAT
>JBEDKD010000339.1:0-7663 GCA_041172365.1 Cyanobacteriota bacterium
TTCTGCCTAATTTTAAAACTCTTCCGCCTTCTGCCAGTAAATCTTGGGTACTGACTTTTTCTATCTCTCTGGGAACTGCACTTTCGTGAAGATGAGGTCGATTGAGCGCGATCGTTTTTGTGGCATCACGGTCTTTTTCCACTACACTTATGGTGTGAAATCCCGCGTTTTCTATACCCAAGTCTAGCCCAAAAGCTCCGGCAAAGAGGGAAATAGAAATAGGTTTACCATTTATCATGTTTGTGACTAATTTGTTGTACTGAGATAAGATTACTATGGATTTCCAAAATTTATTCTAAATTTAGCATAAATCCGGGTCAAATCTCAACTCCCAAAAAACGAAGAGGAGATTCTAACATTTCAAGTTTTCTGATTTTATAACCCGATCTCTCTACCTGCGATGATGCGAACTTCCGTAGAAATACGGATAGGAAAAAATACACACTTAAGTATAATTACTGAAGTGATGGTTATTGGTTTGGAAAAACTTGATCAAGCTTTCAGAATTTGGCAGATTATGGTATTATTAGCTAAATTGTCCTGGGAAGTGAGTATATGGTGAGTGCATGGACTCTAATGAACTGAAATTCCTCCTCAAATTGCTGGGTTGTCGTGATTATCGTTCTTTGCTTTCAGCTAAGACGTTTGGCAACATCAAGAATAAAAACAAAATTTGTCAAGATTTGCACGATCGCGCCTTGATAGACTACTCCCGTGAAATTGGCAGTATCAAGATTTTACCACCAGGTCGGGCTCTGCTCAAAATGGATGTAACTCACCTGCCGATCGCGCCGAATGAATTGAATGTGTTAAAGGCCCTAGGTAAGGTTTCTGGAAAAATCGCCCCCAGCAAAATCTCGGTAAAATCACTGAAGTCCGCAGAGCGAGATAGGATCTTGGAAACTTTGCGCGATCGTGGGCTAATAGAAGTTGAACTTAAAATCAAAAGGCAAAAAGCCGAAGTCTGGCTAACCCCGCGAGGGCAAGAATTTTTACGAGATGATTACAACCCGAAAGGATTAGTAACGATTAGTCTCGATTTACTGGGTAACTATCTCCACTTTTTACGGAAATCTCTATCAGCAGAAACTTTATCTGTAACGCCTCCACAACTGGAGGAAATTTTAACTCCTAAACCTCAACAAACTCCACCAAAATCTACTGGTGATCTAAGTGAAGATCAAATTTTGCAAACAATTCGAGATTTAGATCGTGAACTCAATACAGATAATTATTTGCCGATTTTTCACCTGAGAGAAAAGTTGAAAGACCTTTCGAGGGAGCAATTCGATCAAGCAATTTATCGCTTGCAACGACAGGATAAAATAGAGTTAAGTTCATTACAAGAAGGGATGAGTTACACCCCAGAACAAATTGATGCCGCGATTCATCAAGAGTTGGGGAGACCGCTCTTTTTCATTATGGTAAATTATTAAATAGCACTTACTCATTATAACATTCCTTTATCGCGAGGAATGAAGCAAACTAAAATCCCTATCTGGACATGACAACGTGTAAATCATATTAAAGCCTTGCCTCTAGTTTTTTAGCAATCTCAAGTCACTTTATCAGGAAAAATAGGTTGAATTATGGCATCTATTGAGGACATTATTAAACGAGTCGTTAACCCCTTCGATCCGGTAACTTTTTGTACGGGTAACTTTTGGGAAGAACAACAAAACTCGGAACTTATGGTTGAGTCGATTCACCAAGACGCGATCGACATAATCATCAAAGCTCTCAATATGGTATCAAAAGATCATAAAACTCGTACCTTATTGCTATGTGGCGATGGGGGTTCCGGCAAAAGTTATCTATTAGCACGTCTCAAAAAGCAACTCAACTCCAAAGCCTTTTTTGCCTACATCGGTCCCTGGGCGGAAAGCGACCATATTTATCGTCACATCTTGCGCCAAACTGTTGATAGTCTCATGCACATTCCTGAAGGTGAAACAGAATCTCAATTACTCCTCTGGCTCAAAAGCAGATCCGCCTTCAAAGATGGCAGTTTAATGAAGCGAGTATTGGGCGAACGCCGCATTTTTATCAGCAATTTTAAGGAAACTTATCGCGTAGGCATTTTTAATCCCGATAAATTTTTTCGAGTGTTGTATTCCCTGACTCAGCCAGAATTATATAACAGTGCTTGTCAGTGGTTACGTGGCGACGATTTAGACGAAGACAATCTCAAAGCTCTAGGCTTAAATAAATCAATCGAAAGCGAAACAGATGCTCATAATATTCTCGCAAACTTGGGGATAATTTCTCGCGAAACACAGCCCATTGTACTTTGTTTTGACCAGATCGACAAAAAAGCTATGCCCCCAAATGGATATCGCGAGCTTCAATCACTATTTAGCGTCAATACTACAATTCATAATCAAAATCTCAAAAACTTTTTAATCATTATTAGCCTGGTAACACAGACATGGAGACAAAATGAAAAGCAAATTCTCGAATCGGACAAAGATCGGTTAATTGCTAAAATAGTCCTGAAACGTATCACTTTAGAGCAAGGAGAAAGCCTCTGGCAAAAACATCTTCTTCCACTTCACCAACAAGCGCATCCTAAACCCAAATCGCCCATTGAACCCTTATCTCGGCCGGCCCTAGAAAAAAAATTCCCCGGAGGCAAAACGACTCCCCGCTATACCCTACAGTTAGGACAGTGGTTAATTCAGGAGTACAAAAAAGTTGAAACTCCTCCTCGCGATCGCATAGAAAAAACCCAAGAAATTGAGTCCTTATCTCCGCCCGGACGAGAAAAAAATCTCCCCGGAGGCAAAACGACTCCCCGCGATACCCTACAAAGAAAACCGCGGTTAATTCAGCCAGACAAAATAGATAAACCTCCGATGGGAGACTCCATTGCCGCATTCAAACTGGTTTGGCTTCACGAATTAAACAAAACTCAGAAAAAATATTCTCAAATTAGCCAAATTTCCAATATTGACTTAATTGAAATGTTGCGAGAAACTTTAGCAGCATTGGCAGTCAAAGAAATCAAACCTAAGCTCTTATCTAGCCCAAATTTTGCCAGTTATTCCCTTAGCTATCAACCCCCAAATCAGGACATACAAGTAGGAGTAGTCTGGGGAGAATTTGCCAATCTGACAAATTTTTGCTATCTGATGGAAGCTTGTCAAAAAACAATTCAGGAGAATTTGTGCCAAAGTCTGCATTTAATTCGAGCCGCAGAATTAGGTAGCCCCCGTAACAAAGGTTATAAAATTTATGCTCAAATTTTTACAGATTCTTCTCACCGCCATATCCAACCTAACCTAGATTCTGTCTGGTATCTCGCGACTTATCACAATTTGGTTAATGCTGCTTGTGCTGGAGAATTAGTGGTAGGCTACCAGACTCCTAATTTAAGTGAATTAGAAGCCTTGATCCGTGAATCTAAGGTTTTCGATGATTGTCAATTATTGCAAGATTTAGGAATTGTTCAAACAACCGGTATCGTCACGTCGCCAGAAAAGCCTAATTTCCAACCGGTTAAAGGCTTTTTGTTGGATTTAGTAACAACACACCAAATGATCGGGCGACTGACTTTAATTCAAAATGCTTGCAGTCAGTTCCCTCAATTCAATCAATCTCAAGTCGATCAACTAATTGAAGAGCTTTGTCATAACCAAAAAATTTTAATTCTCGATCCCAAAGCAAAACTAGATGAACAATTAATTTGTCTAGTACCTAGCTGATTATAAAAAATCTCTGTTTTCGCCAATGTTTTACCTAACCAATGCCAACGATATCCAAGGGGCAATTACTAAACTTACCGCGGCTAAAACTCTCTGGGTTGATACAGAAGTCGCTGACTGGCAAACACCGAACCCCAGATTATCTCTGATTCAAGTCTTGGCTAATCCTAATGATTTAACGGGTGATTTTGCCTATATCCTAGATGTGTTGGATCAACCGGAATTAGTTGAATATTTTGTTAATCTAATTATGGTCAATCCCAGGATCGAAAAAGTATTTCATAATTCTGGTTACGATCTAAAATACTTAGGAAAGAAGCAAGCTCAAAACGTAACTTGTACTTGGAAAATCTCACAAAATTTATCCCTAGAAATTCTGCAATCTCCTAACCGTAAACTCAAAACCTTAGCCGCGGTACTCTGCCAATTTTCTAATATAAACCAAGAGGAACAGACGAGCGATTGGGGGGAAAGGCCTCTAACCCAAAAACAACTAGATTATGCCAAAATGGATACAGTTTATCTCGCTGGTGTACACCGCCGCTTACTGGAACTAACTAACCAAAATCATCTTATTGTAAAGGGCAATACATCAATGCCTCCAGCTAAAAAATCTCAAATTGCATCCTTTAGTGTTACCAAAGTTAGAGTAGCCTTTGAATGTCCCCGGCTATTTTATTTAGGGCATCACGTTGGCGGTATGACGATGTTTTTGCCACAGAACAATCCTCATAAACTTGGCAATAAATTTCATTATTTAGCTGATCTTTGTGCTTTTCTTGCCAAGCAAGATCCTCGGTTTAAAGCTTTATTTGAACCTGAAGTAGAGCAATTAAAAGTAGATGAAATTGCGGCTCAAATGCAACAGCTATTTTATGAGTTGGCTTTTTTTCCTCATCTACAAACAACGATCAAAACAGCCCCAGAAAAAGCCCAGGGACTATTTCTCATGTGGCAGGGATTGAAAGGGTTGATTCACCGTTGGGCTGAATTAATAACGAGAAATCGCCACCATTGTAATGCTAAAGAAGTAATTGGTAAAACTCTGCTAGATTTGAAACCTAGTGTCAAGCATTATTTCCATTTGCCTAACGGTACGCAACAGTTAGTACAGGGGAGATTTGACAGTTTAGTTTATGATTTTGAACAGCATCGCCTCTGCGTTGTGGAATATAAAACTTATCAGTCGCCGGATAAATCTGGACAGTTAGCTCAAGTGGCTCTCTATTGCTATATGCTGCGAGAAAAGATGGGAGTGCAGATCAATTCCGCGGTGTATAGTACACTTCCTGATTGGCATGAATTGACTTTTACTTGGGACGAGTTAGAAAATACAGTTAATCAGCTAATCCCTCATAAATTACAACAAATGCAGGAGTGGATTGCCTGGGAACCGCGACAACTAAATCCGCCACCACCGACAAGTCAGCCTGACTTATTGTGTGGGATTTGTCCACAGCAGAAAAAGTGTCAAAGCTTCTTTGAAGTTAGTAGTAATCAATCTACACTAACGAGCACTCTGGCAATTCCTGAAGTGAGCAATCAAGGGGCTCAAGTTGAAAAGGTGAAACCTCCCATCGAGGCGGTTAAGCCTCAGAAACCTGTCACCGAAAAGCCTGTTAAACACACAAATGCTGAAGCTGACGCGATCGGTAAACAGTTAGTAACTACCTTGCAATCTTTTGGCATTGGTGTAGATTATTTAGGTGCAGCAGTTGGTCCAGCTTTCATCCGGGTAAAACTTAAACCTCATCTTGGTATAAAGGTTGTTTCTTTGTTAAATAGATCGGCTGATTTACAGGTACAAATGGGGATATCATCTCTCCCTTTAATTGCTCCTCAGCCCGGATATGTTAGCGTTGATTTGCCTCGTTATGATAGGCAAATTGCCCGTTTTGATGATTACATTCAAAAACAGATAATGGCTGTTGAGTTACCAGTGCGAATTGCGATTGGGATAAATTTAGAGGGTGAGTTAGTTGAGGCGAATTTATCAGATCCTAATACTTGTCACTTTTTAGTTGGGGGGACAACTGGCAGTGGTAAGAGTGAGTTTTTGCGATCGCTCCTCCTCAGTCTTCTCTACCGCTACTCTCCTAAACATCTTAAAATCGCTCTCGTTGATCCCAAGCGTGTCACTTTTTCAGAATTTGAGGAGATACCTTGGCTTTTCTCGCCCATTGTTAAAGAGCACGATCGCGCCATCGAATTAATGACAAATTTAGTGACAGAAATGGAATCTCGTTATCGACAATTTGAATCAGCTAATTGTGTTGATATCACATCATATAATCAGAAATCTGTCAAGTTATTACCCCGAATTGTTTGTATCTTTGACGAATACGCGGATTTCATGGCAGAAAAAGAAACTCGCAACGAACTTGAATTGAGCATCAAACGTTTAGGAGCAATGGCAAGAGCCGCGGGCATTCATTTAATCATTGCGACTCAACGCCCAGAAGCAAAAGTTGTCACGCCCTTAATTCGCTCTAATTTACCCGGAAGAGTTGCTCTTCGCACTGCCAGTGAAGCTGATTCTACGATTGTTTTAGGTAACAATCAAAAAGCCGCGGCATATTTGTTAGGGAAAGGTGATTTATTTTACCAAGTCGGTTCGGATTTGCATCGGTTACAGAGTTTATTTGCAGACAGTTTCGAGTTACTATAGCAGAAGAAAGATGCAATAAAATCAATAATTTTTGCAATTTTTTTCAGAGGGATCGGACTCTTTTTTTAGGAAGCCGGAATGGGAGCATCTCATTTTCGTAAATTGGCTAGGGAGCGTCTCGCTCCCTAGCCAGATCCCTAGGGAGCGAGACGTTTGTGCTTCGCACAGGCTTCGCCAACCCACTACAGGTTTTTGCAAATTTGAGTGAGAAAACTTTTCTCTCCCCAAAGGTATTTTGGCTCATAAACTCAGTTTTGGATGCCACGAAACATAGTTATTTTAGACAAGCTACTACCGCACAAATTCAAGTTTCTTAAGTGCGTAAATCCTGAACTTTTTTCCATTCCTGCACCACCGTAGGCGAAATCGTTAAAGAAATATTTGCCGCATTTTTCAGAGGCAAATACAGGATAATTGAATCATTATTCTGTATTTGACTCAGAGGCAAATTAATCTCATATTGACCAACATTAGGAGATGGAGATTCCCCCGAAAATAAATCTTTAAACTCAAATAATTCTCCCGAAATTGTCATCATCTTTAAATTACTTGGATGCACAAACTCCCCCACACCCGGAAACCCAACTAAACGTAAATTGAACACAGGAGATTTACCAGATTTTACCCGTTTAAAAAATACCACTTGCCAAGGATTCCCCCCACTATCTCCTAAAGATTGTCGAGACTGATAAAGCATTGTCATTCCATCTTCTTTCTGACTACTTATTACCGCGTATGCCGGTGAAATTACCCCACTTCCTAAACTCATACATAAAACTAAAAGTCCCAGAAGAAATAAACGCCCTAATCTTTTTAGCATTGAAAAATCCATAAATTCTCCTATTCTATTATTGTGATCTTAAATCAACGTAGAACAGGCTTCTAGCCTGTTTTACTTTTTACGATTTTTTCAAGTTTTGCCTATCATACTACTGGGAAAAAGTGTGATGCGAGGGCAATAAAATGAACCGCAATGGCATCGGAACACACTTTAACTGTTAAATTCCCATCACTCTCTTTTCTCTCAATCGCGTCCTTTGTGCGTTTATGGTTATATAACCCAAGGAAAAAAGCAGATGCAATAAATCAATAGTTTTGATCCTTCCCAATGTCCTAACCGTCGATGTTGCTATACTATAAAAAAGCGATGTTGTCGCAAGTTTTTGGCAAAATAGTATCAGTGGCTCTCAGAAAAAAAACCGGGTTTCTGGAGGAACCATCCAGCGTTACAAAAACCCGGTTTCTTTGTACATCATGGGATCGCTCCTTTTCTCATTATATCACCTTATAG
>JBEDKD010000340.1:0-3316 GCA_041172365.1 Cyanobacteriota bacterium
GGGAAACCGACATCGACTCAACCCATGTCAACCCCCACCACTGGGAAACCGACATCGACTCAACCCATGTCAACCCCCACCACTGGGAAACCGACATCGACTCAACCCATGTCAACCCCCACCACTGGAAAACCCTCTCCTTCCGCGTCCCCAACGTCGCAAACAAACTCCACCACCACCGCACCTACGACAACACCTAATACCGTCCTGTGGTACAATTGTCGCACGCGTGAAGTTTGGAGTCCCGAAAAAACCGCGTGGTGTCAAAAAGTAGAAAAACTGAAAAATACCTCCTATCAATTACCTGGTTTAGGAGAAGGAAATAGCGCGATCAAGATTCAACTTCAAAATGGTGGTTATGTTAATAATGAAGAAAAACAGCGCATTATTTTCGTTGATAAATCAGGTTTAATTACTTTTGGCTATCTCAATAATGATGATAAGAATGAAGATGCGGTTTCTCTCCTTGTCGTTAATGCCGATCCTACAAATTCTTTTATTTACTTAACTCCGATTCTCAATGTCAATCAAAATCCCCAAAATGTCGGTTCAGTTTTTTTAGGCGATCGCGTGCAAGTGCAATCAATTAAATTAAACAATCGACAAATCGAAGTAAAATTAATTAAACACACGCCAAAGGATTCCAAAGATGCTCCGACTTTGCCCGTAACACAAATATATCGTTTAGAAGGTAATAAACTGATTTGGGTTTCTGAAACCAAACAATAGTAATTCGGAATACCCAAAGAAACTGGGTTTATGAAAAGAAACCCGGTTTCTGGTATTTCCTCTGTGCCCTAATCGGCCTTTGTGGTTCATTTTATCAAAAAATATCGCGTTGCACAATTACTAAATGATGGTATTTGTAGGGGTAGGCTTCCGTGCCTACCCCCCCTGCCCACGCGCGCGGGGGTTTAGGATTTTGGGGCAACCACGGGGGGATTGCCCCTACAATATCATCTATATGTGCAACAGCAAAAATATCGCGACAATAGCACAATAAGTATCTGATTTTGGGAAAATCACAGCAAATTTATCAAATAAATCCGAGAAACAATGCCCTTTCTCACGACAATTTCATAGGCAACATTACCCCCAATAAATGAATACCAAGTCATATCTCCCACAATAGTCGCTTCCCCTTCTTGCATCATCGGAAAAGAAGGATTCGTGAGCAGATATTTTCTCACCTCTTCCGAGGGTTTGCCGATTAATTTTTGTTTATCACCCAAGGGATTATTGACTAAATTATCTTCTAAAAAAGATTGCATTTTTGAGGGATATTGTTGCCAGTAAAATTGATTTTTTAACCAAAAATAACGTAACTCATTCACTTGTGCTTGATCGGGACATTTTTGGGTATATTTTAAATATAAACCCGTCATTTTATCCCCGATCACATAATCAGATTGTTTGAGGTTAATTGTACCGGGGATATCAATATTACATTTGGCGGAATTGCCAAAAAAGACTTGAGAAATAAGCCGGGGTGGAATTGACTCCCCTGGTGATGCAGAAGTGTCAGAAAAATTACTGGCATAACTGGACCCGTTACCCATTAATATTAAAGTAACAACCGTTAAATTAATTGAGAAAATCCCTAGGGAATTTGATGCTTTCATAGTAAAACCCTGCTGATAATATATCTCTGGCAAAAGTGAAAAGACAATCAATTTGAGTACATTTGTCATCAATTTCTATCACTATTGCCTATTACCTATTACCAGACTTCGGCAAGAAGTCTCATCTTTTCTTAACTATAATCGAGGAATGGGAAACCGATTGAGGATATCTTTTAATTGGTTTGGTAAATTCCCTAATTGTTGGGAGAATGTGGCAAGTTGTGTATAGGCTTCCACCAGGCGATCGCCCTCTACTTGTATTTCCGAAGTCGGATAATTTTGCATTACTTCTAGTAATGTCAATTGATTATCTTTTTCTAGGGATTTTAATACCGCGTTCCCTAACGCGTCGCGATCGTCACGTTGATTGGTTGAGGGATGAATAACCTGGCCGACTTGATCTAAAATCAATTTCGCGGGGGTACTCTTTAAATTATCCTTAACCAGATTATAGTTAACTTTGATCGGTTTAGTCAACGCCTGTCGCACAGTATCGGGATTTTGCTTAGACTGAGTTAATAATAAGGCTAAGGGAGGAGACATCTGGCCAGTTTTGGCAAAAGTGGCTAATTCACTTACGGAAATCGGTATTTGTAAAACACTATACTTGAGTACCACCTTTTCCGCGGCTTTAACCTCGTTATTACATAAAATTAACCCTGTACTGAGTGCTAAAAATAACATACTTTTCGATAACCAAATACTTAAACCCATTCGATTTTTCCTCTGTCTCATGGTTTTCTACTACAGACGCATTAAATAACCCAGAGTTTCTCGCGTCACCTTGCTAAAATGATGGCACAAAAAAGCCAAATACCAGTATCCCTATAGATGGAATCTGGTACTTGGCTTTTTTAGTTTATCTCTTGATATAGTTAGGGCCTTTATCAAAGCTGACCCCATTTGAAAATCGAAAATACGATTTATGTTTAAGGTCTTTATCTGGGTTGACCTCAATTAATTTGTTACTAACTGTATTTTAGTTATACCTCAACTTATCAGGGATCATCGTTTTCGTAATTATTTCTTTATAATTTCATCTTTTCTTTGCTTTATATAGACATTGGCAAAAGGAAATGAAGTTTTGTTAAGGAGAAGGGGGAGGGCCTGATTTTTTGTCAAGGCGAAAAAACCAAACCATAAGGGCAACAACGCCCACTTGAAGGGCAAAATTAGGTAACGCGTTATAGACATCACGCCCCGCGGCGAGTTGCCCCAGGAAAATCAGCGCGCCAATGAAGCCAGATGCGCCACAGACGAGATAAATAAATAGACGTAAGCCTCGGTAAGGAGTGGCTAATTCGGATTTTAAGCGGGCATATTGTTGGGGGGTAAGGTTGGAGGGGGGTTTGGCGCGCTTAGGAGTTGGGTTTGTCATGTTTTTTGTATTGGGGATGGATATTTGTTTATAGTTTATTTGATTCTCTGTCGCGATACGACATCTGTGTGGGAGAAACGGGGTTTCGAGTACACACCTACCCCTAGATGGATGGTAAAATGTGGGGTGACATTCATGGTAAATTATGGGAAAAAAGCCTCCGAGAAACGATCGCGATCGTTTCTGTCACCGACGGATAACATTGATAAATCCGCCCCCTATGATTCCTCTCATAGAATAAACCCGATCGCGTTTTGTCTTTGCTATCACATACCAACATCTTTTCACTCTATTTCCTCCTTCCTCCTTCCTCCTT
>JBEDKD010000341.1:0-5020 GCA_041172365.1 Cyanobacteriota bacterium
GGGCAGGGGGGTGGGTAGGCACGGGGCACTACCCTACCCGCGTATCATTCCACCAATGGGCAACGCGAATCATCCTTGCTAAATGTTATGTTGTTAGAGTTTAAGAGAGGATAATCAAATGACAATGACAATTGCAGCCATTTATGAAAAGGGAATGTTGCGGCTCATGGAGCCAATGGAACTCCCAGAGGGAAGCAGTGTTGAAATAATCGTTATTCCGAAACCGTCTTATTCTCAGCCTAAAAGTCCTGCCGATATTCTCGCAGAGATCGCGGCTTTACCGTTAGAAGATAATGCAGATACATTCTCTGGTCGCGACCATGATAAAATTCTTTATCCCGATCAAAATTCCCTATGATATTGGTTGATACAAGCGCTTGGTTTGCTAGTGTAGTCCCCTCAGATACAGATCATCAGGTGGCTACCCTTTGGATGCGCCAAAATACGCAACCTCTCCTAACAACTGATTATGTCATAGATGAAACACTAACTCTTTTGAGAGTTCGTGGACATAATTCACGAGCGATGGCTTTGGGAGAAGGGTTGTTTACTGGTAAAATTGCCACTGTCTATTATCTAACAGAAGACGATATTCTATTAACTTGGCAAGTCTTTCGACAATTTTCAGATAAGGGATGGAGTTTTACAGATTGTAGCAGTAAAGTAGTGATGGAAAAGTTGGGAGTTAATCAAGCTTTTTCCTTCGATCGTCATTTCCGTCAGTTTGGAGCAATTAGTGTATTTCCATAAATGTTAATCACGATCGCGGCTGATGCCGATGTGATTGTGACGGGTGATCGCGATTTGTTAGTATTACAGGAATATGAGGGGATTACTATTGTTACGGCTAGGGAGTTTTGGGATCGGTATTTTCCTGAAAATTAGAACGCGATCAGGCTTTTTTTTACCGCTCCTTAACGCAGATATAGCTTCTCCCACTTATGAGGTACATAAATAATCCCCCTAAATCCCCAGATCCCCCCTAACTCCCCTTAATAACGCAGGGCTGTTTCATTCTACGGTTCAATTTTCCATCTTTGTCTTTTCAAAGCCTCTCCCAGTAAGCAAAACAGGAGTTTTTAATAATTTCTGGCTTTTTAGTAGGAATTATCGGCTTAAACTATTGCGGCATAAGGCTTCGAGAAGTCAATAAATTTTAGAATGAAACAGCCCTGCCCTTAATAACGGGGTTAGGGGGATCTAGCTGCTGTACCTCATCAAAGTGAAAATTGCTATAGACGCAGTAGATACTGCATTGACTTGTCAAGGGGTTGTTGATAAAACGTTTGGATCAAAGGGCTTTTGCGTTAATCTTTATTTAATTCAACCCATGATTGACCTCACGACTTGCTTACGCGAGCCCATATTTTTTCCATATCGGAGAGCTGGACAGCACCAGAGAATGTCTCGCCATTCATCACAAAAAAGGGTGTGCCGGAAACCCCCACTCTTTCAGCCAGCTGGATATCTTTCTTAATTGCCGTATCCGCAATGTTTTTGTCGCGATTAAACTTTTCTAAATCCAGATTTAAGGTTTGGGCTATATCCAAATACAATGCCTCACCTAATTTGTTTTGCTGTGAAAATAGGGCATCGTGATACTCCCAGAATTTGCCTTGTTGACTAGCAGCCCAAGCTGCTTTTGCTGCAGGCATCGCTTCAGAATGAATTGAAACCAAGGGCAAGTGTTTATACACTAAAGTCACTTCATCTTGATGATTTGCCATGAATTCTTTGAGAGTGTCATGGGCTTTGGCACAATAGGGACATTGAAAGTCGGAAAACTCCAATAACAGAATTTTTGCATCACGCGCTCCAGTATAGGGAGAATCCGCAATTAGTGTTTGAGGATTGCTTTTCATTTCCTGCAAAAACGCCAGCATTTTTTCCTCTATTTGTTTTTGCTGTTTCTCCTGTAACGCTTGCACTGATTCCAGAATTACTTCCGGGTGTTTGCGGATAATCTGCAAAACTTGCTCTTCCAAACCCGGACTGATTCGGCTGGCGGCTTGTGCGCTTAATGACCAGCCCATAATTATAAAACATAAGAGCGACGCTACTGCTAATCGCAATCCTTTCTTAATAATCTCTAGGATACTTGTTAAAGATATCGCCCACGGCGAATCCCGAAATTCGGTTTCTTTGTGGCTCTCGTGCAACTCAACTCGACGCATAAATAATCCCACTATCTAACTTTTATACTTTTAACCGAAAATCACACGCTCTATGGTGTAATTTTCGGTTAAAATCTTGCTTAGTGCCACTGACTAATACCCAGACTGAAGTCTTCTTTTCCGTCGCAAGTACGGAGGATAGACTAGTATCTCGTGTTTGGTCTTAGTTTGTTCCAAAAGCCAGTGTTCCAATAACACTCATGTATACAAGATGAGCCAGACATCATGGGATCTATTTGCATCAGAAACTCTGGTTTTTCTTGGACAAGGCGCTTACATGAATTATTGCAGTTATCATATGTTACCACATTGTAAACTCCAAACGGCCGGCTATTTATTTGCGCCAGGAATTGATCTACGAATTTGTTAAGATCTGCTTGAGCCTCAACCTTGAGCGGTGAATCTAAGTTGAGATTCACGTCTCCTGCTGCCAAAGTCGCTTGTACGCCTAAACCCAGAGCTACGACAACGGCTAAAACCAGGGCTGTTAATCCTTTGAGAACTGTTTTCTTCATTTTAGATACCAAATAGATTTTACATCTGTGATTACAAAAAAAATAATTCACAGATTGGCTTGATCGGTATCTATCATAAGCCATATTTTTTTGAGATACCATCATAATTTTTCAGAAAATATCCTGAATATTTTCGATGATTTTTATCATAAAATATCATTTTTTATCACAAACATCATAAAACATCATCAAAGTCTGATATGATAGCAAGATCATATACACCTACCTCACTATGGACATCACGGAAGTCTTGAGATTGGCTGACGAGCTGGTTTTAGCCAAAACGGGCAAACACTTAGACAACCTGCAACAAGCCGTATTGCTCGCAAGTTATCAAGGTAAAAGATACTCCGAAATTGCTAAAGAATATCACTGTACTGAACATCATGTTGCTAATGTCGCTTCAAAATTATGGCAACTCATTAAAACAAAGTTAGGTGAAAAGGTTACTAAAACTACTTTACGCTCTGCAATGGAAAGCTATGAATTTTCTAAAGTTTCACATTTTGGTGATTTTAATTTTGTACAAAATAAAGGCAATATCCACGTCTGTACAGAAACCTTGCATCCGCTAAAAGCTAAACAAAATTCACTCCACACACAAGCATCAACTGAAGACGAAACCCAAGAAAAACCACGATTTGATTTAAGAGATGCACCGGATATGAGAACTTTCTACGATCGCGCCTCTTGTCCCCTCACTACCCTCGAAAACACGATCGCGCATCAAAACTGTCGCCTCCTCACCATCACAGGTATGAGTGGCATCGGCAAAAGCGCGATCGTCCGTCACCTCATCCCCCAACTTCAAACTCAATTTGATCACATCATCTGGCGCAGTCTTCGCACTTCCCCACCCCTAGAAACCACCCTCAAAAACCTTATTCAATCTCTCTCAAATCAACCAGAAATTAACCTTCCCCCCGACACCGACACTCAGTTGTCAATGCTCATAGAATATTTGCGCGACAATCACTGTCTGATCATCCTAGATGATGTCCAGCAAATCCTCAACCGTGGTCAAATTTCCGGCTATTATAAACCCGGATATGAAAATTATGGAACTCTGTTTAAACTTATCGGCGAAATCCCCCATAATAGTTGTTTAATCCTCAATAGTTGGGAACCCCCCTTAGACATTCTCACATTCACCGACGATAATTCAGCAGTACGTTTATTACAATTAACGGGTTTAGGTGAAGCCGCCACAGAAATTCTGAGAGAAAAGAGTTTATTAGATGAAGAAAAATGGCCAGAATTGATTAAACTTTATCAAGGGAATCCCCTCTGGTTAAAATTAGTCGCTCAAACGATTAATTACTTATTTAACGGTAAAGTCTCTCAATATTTGAGTTATGAATCCCTATTTTTAAGCGATGAATTGACACCGATATTACAACAGCATTATCAGAGATTGTCGGAGTCCGAAAAACACGCGATCGCGCTACTTACCCATCAAACAGAACCCGTTTCAATTACCACACTTTCAAAAGATTGTCAAGAGTCAAAAGCCGATTTATTCAAGGCAATTCCATCTTTAGTCAGGCGTGGTCTAATTTCCACCAATGTCCGAAGGGATGAGACAGTTTTTGCTGTTATACCTATAGTCAAGGAATATGTAAAAATGGTTGGTCTATAAATGATTAATGAACCCAAAAAGAAAACAATAGATGATATTTTTGCTGAGGGTACTTTAATCGACTCCGCGTTAAAACTCGCGGGTGAAAAAGCCCTATGGCAACATAAACAACTAGGCAATCCTGTAGCCGTATGGCGTGACGGCAAAGTAGTTTGGATACCCCCAGAAGAAATTCCCCTACCCGAAAACACCCCCCACTAGAGAAAAATTTAGACTCCGTATCACCTTCACATTTGCCAAAAAATGCAGTGGGAGCGTCTCGCTCCCTAGCAATCTCATAGGGAGAGTAAGACGCTCTGATGCTCCGCACAGGCTACCCCAACCTACTACCAATTTACGACTAGGAGATGCTCCCTCCTAAATTTATGGTAGGGTAGGCATTAGCCTGCCAGGGATCTGATTTTTGGGATATGTCTATTGTGGAGAGATGGGAAGGGCGCGATCGCGTCAAGTTTGCAGAGATTTTTGGTAGCAGAGAGCTAACTCACAATAACGATCCCTTCGGGGACAAAAAATCCCCATACTTGGTGCAGTTTCCGAAAATTATCAGAAAAAAGCTTGACAAAAAACCAAAAACATGATATGTGAAAATTCCTAGAACTCCACACTTACCACAGATCGCGGCTAATAAGGTAAAGTGAAGGACGAAAAAGACTGGACATGAGGAGACTTACAGATTGCCTACACTTGGG
>JBEDKD010000342.1:0-3072 GCA_041172365.1 Cyanobacteriota bacterium
AGCAATTTACCAACAGGGGAAACTCCAAATCTATCGGGTTTCTCCGTCAGAGCCGAGCCAAAAATCAGGCTATAAAGCTTATAAAACAAGGGTTTTTCCCTACCTCATGCAATTAATAACCGCGATCGTTTCCTAGTTATAACCCTTAAAAAAATCCCTATTTTTTATTTTTTCCTATTGAGTTACGGTATAATTTCCCCAGATGTGATTCATGGATAGATATTATGGTTTGGCATGATGGCTATGTTTCAGAAATTAACTATACCTACGGTTTTTATGGAGAACTAAGTCCCCTAAAACTGGCTTTGACTAGCTTACTTAAAGCTGTTCAGCCCCCCGATTGTAACAAAGAATTTACCTATTGTGAACTAGGATGTGGTCAAGGTTATTCTAGTAACTTATTAGCTTCCACTTACCCTCAAGCTCAATTTTATGCTACTGATTTTAACCCGAACCACATTGCCGGAGCACAAGCACTCGCCCAAGCCGCGGAAACGGAAAATATTCATTTTTTTGAAGATAGCTTTGAGGAGTTTATCAAAAGGGATTTACCCAATTTTGATTTTATCTGTCTCCACGGAATTTATAGTTGGATTAGCCCCAAACATCGTCAGGATATTATCAACTTTATCCGCCAAAAAATCAAAACAGGAGGTATGGTTTATATCTCCTATAATGCCTTGCCCGGTTGGGCAGCAGCTATGCCTTTAAGAGAATTAATGATTCGTCACACGGACAGAACTTCTCAACCTTTAGTAATGGGTATTAATCAATCCTTGGAATTTATTGAACAATTATTCAGTGCTAATCCAGCTTACCTCGCACAAAATCCAGCTTTAGCTCAACGTTTAGAGGGAATTAAAAATCACAGTCGCAACTATTTAGCCCATGAATATTTTAATCGAAATTGGCATCCTTTCTATTTTGATCAAGTAGTTGAAGACTTAGAAGAAGCTAAAGTCCAATATTTGGGTTCCGCCAATATATTAGATCATTTAGATTTTCTGAATTTATCCCAAGCCGCACAACAACAATTAGCCCAGATTACCGATCCTATTTATCGGGAAGTAGTGCGCGATTATTTCCTCAATACCCAGTTTCGTAAAGATATATTTTTGCGTGGCATGGTTTCCCTAACTACACCAGAAAAAAACCAACAACTTCAACAAACTCGTTTTGCTCTATTAACGACTCTCTCATCCGTTAAATTACAGCAAACATTTCCCCTTGGGGAAGTGACTTTACAAGAAGGTATTTATCTGCCAATTTGTGAGGCTTTAGCTACTGAAGCCTTAAGTTTTGGACAATTACAAAATCATCCCTTAACTAAAGAGATTTCCCCTGATAATCTGTTCCAGGCTTTATTAATTCTGAGTGGATTGAATTATATTCATCCGGCAGTAGATGTTCAAACTTATAAACAACGCAAGAAATACACTAATAGTTTTAATACGGCAGTAAAAGCGAAGGCATTATCTAGTAACAACTGGCAATTTTTAGCCTCCCCCCTCATTGGCTCGGGGGTATCTGTTAGCCGTATTGAACAACTTTTCCTTTTAGCTAAATCCTCTAATCAGGATATGGCTGGTTTTACTTGGGAAGTGCTTGCCAGCCAGAGTCACAATCTAATTGAAGAGGGAAAAGTTCTGACAACTCCAGAAGAAAATATCGCGCGTCTTAAGGAGTTAGCAGAGGAATTTACCAACGAAAAGTTGAAACTGCTCCAAAATCTTGGGATTGATTGAGATATAATATAAAGGAAAAATGGGCTTTTTCAAAAGTCGGTTTTCCTTTATATTTCTGGATGATTTATCATTCCAGGGAGCGTGATGATTCCAGATTTTCGTTTAGTACATCCCGATGTACCCGCCCCGATTATCTGGTTTAAAGATAAATTCTCCCCCAAAGCAGTTTTAGAAGTTTTGCAGGAGATGACATAACAATACAGAAAATTTTATTTAACCGCAGATAAACGCAGATAAACACAGATGTTTTTTCACCTTGATTTGTTTTCGATAGATTGATAAAGCCTGTTTCAGAGTCTATTAGACATCTCCTAAAAATCGGATCAATGGCAGGCTAATGCTACCCTACAGTAGTTATTCTTCTTCCTTTGTGTCCTCTGTGCCTTTGTGGTTAAATTGAAAAACTAATATAATTAGCCAATTTTCTCTGATATTATTCCTAATCTTCTCAATCCGATTTTGACATATTCTTCCTCCCGTTCAATCCCTATAGACTTACGATTTAACCTTTGGGCGACAGCAGAGGCGGTAAAAGTCCCCGCGAAGGGATCAAGAATCACATCACCAATATTACTACTAGCTTTAATAATTCTTTCTAATAACACCTCTGGCTTTTGCGTAGGATGATTTTCATATTCTCGCATTCGATAACGTACTCTGGGAAAATACCAAACATTCCCCGGAACTTTCTGCACATTATAAGGAGTGGGTTGAGATTTCCGATAATCAATTAACTTACGCACAGCACCCGTTTTGGCTTCTACCATAATGGCCTCTGCATTAAAGGTATAATTATTTTTATCTTTAACGGCCAATAAAATCGGCTCATATAAAGAACCAAAATATTTCTTCGCTTGTACTCCTGAACTATCATAATGCCAGATAATTCGTGATATAATGGTTATTTTATCTCTCAAATAAATATCAAAATAGGGTAAAAATTGTGTCGCACCCATCAAATATAAACTACCCCTATCTTTGAGTTTACGGACACAAAGATCCTGCCAATGATAACACCATTGCAAATAAGCATCATCCGAAGGCCATTGCTCTTTGGTATGATGGAAAAGTTTGCCCAGATTATAGGGGGGATCGAGAAAAATTAGATCGATGGAACTATCTGGGATATGATTTTCTAGGACATCTATGGCATCCCCCCAGATAACCTGATGACTCTCAGAGGGAAAAAATTTCATCCAAAATTACGGTGAAGGTACTTGCATGAGTCTATGGTCATCTTGTATAATGCCACAACACTGAACCGTCCACAAATCGTCGGATGCACCATCGGTCTGAGAATAATAACATGATGCAGCTAGAGCCTCAA
>JBEDKD010000343.1:0-14769 GCA_041172365.1 Cyanobacteriota bacterium
CTATTACCCATTACCTATTACCATGAAAAAGTGGCAAAGTATTCTTTTGTATATTGTGGTTGTGTATGTAATTTTATTATTAGGCCCGATCGCGGGTTTTGATTTACCTCGAATTATCGGAGAAATCGCCCAGCGGCCTGAACTCTTAATCCAACAAATATTAGTCGGTTTAGTCAATGGTGCTTTAATCGCGATTATTGCCCTAGGCTATACAATGGTTTATGGGATTATCGAGTTAATTAATTTTGCTCACGGTGATTTATATATGTTAGGGGCTTTTGCTTCCTTGACGATTATCGGTGCCTTTGGTTTACAGGATAGTGCCTCTTTAAGTATCGCGATTCCCGTGATGTTTCTGGCTTTAATCGTCAGTGCGGGATTTTGTGCAGGATTAAATATTTTAACAGAAAAATATGCCTATCGTCCCTTAAGAAATGCTCCGAGATTAGCACCTCTGATCTCCGCGATCGGCGTTTCATTTATTTTCCAGAATTTAGGCTTATTTTGGGGAGGTTTAAAATCCATTTTTCCCATTATGGGTTCTAATTCCGCGTCTCCGAAAAATTTTCCTGATTTATTACCCCGTGTGGATATTCTCAAAGCCTTTGGGATTCAAAGTAATATTGTCTTTACTACCAAAGATTTAATAGTTTTAATTATCGCGGTGGTTTTAATGATCGGACTTCATCTTTTTGTGCAATATACTCGTCTGGGGAAAGCGATGCGAGCCACGGCTCAAAATCGAGAAGCCGCGAAAATTATGGGTATTAATGTTGATCAAATTATTGCCTTAACTTTCTTAATTGGTGGTGTTCTCGCGGGTTCCGCGGGCTTATTGGTGGGATTATATAATAATACGATTGTTTTTACAATGGGATTTACCGCGGGATTAAGAGCGTTTACCGCGGCAGTTTTAGGAGGAATTGGTAATATTATTGGCGCGATGTTAGGAGGGGTTTTAATTGGTTTATTATCGGCTTTGAGCGATCAATATTTATCAAGTCGTTGGACAAATGCCTGGGTTTTTGCAGTTTTGGTGATTATTTTGGCATTTCGTCCGGGTGGTTTATTAGGTGAAAATGTACAAGAAAAAGTCTAAGCAAGGGAGCGAAAGCAGGCTGGAAGAAGGAAGGGAGCGAAAGCAGGCTGGAAGCCTGCACTACTTTATTAAATGTTCATTCCTAACCCATCCCGCAATCCCCAATCCCCATTACCCAATCCCCATTACCCAATCCCCAATCCCCATTACCCAATCCCCATTAGCTATGATTGTTAACACATTGATTAAAGAATTAAAGGCGAATATTCTCCTAGGCGCGATCGCGTCCCTTACCATTTTAATTTTTGGTGGATGGAGTGGAGTGATTATCGGTTGGTTATTGGGAACCGTCTCCAGTTATAGTCGTTGTCAAGAATTACGAGTTTATACTCCGAAACAGGGGACAATAACAGGCTCATTGACAAGTCTTACTTTAGGGATTTGGGTATTAGTCGCGACTCTTCTTGAAGGAGTATTAATTCGCCCTCTTTCCGGCCAAAATGCCGTCCCTTTTCTGGATACCTTATTTCAAGGTTTGACAGGTTTATTAATAACCACCTTGGCGGGTACTGTGATGGGGGCAATTCAAGGACTCCCACCCCAAAAACGTCAACCAGCTAACCTAATTACGATCGCGTTTATCTTAATAATTTTCCCCTTTATCGATCAAATTACCCAAACCAATTGGATCGCGACATCAGTACAAATTGCCATTTTTGTCATGTTAGCATTAGGGTTAAATATTCCCGTAGGATTTGGGGGATTATTAGACTTAGGTTATGCCGCGTTTTTTGCCATTGGAGCTTATACAACAGGATTATTAGCATCATCTCATCTTAATATTAACTTAGATTTTTGGTCCGCTTTACCCATAGCCGCGTTAGTCGCCGCGATCGCGGGAATTATTTTAGGGGTTCCCACCTTAAGACTGAGAGGAGATTATCTCGCGATCGTCACACTAGGATTTGGAGAAATTATCCCCGTTGTCTTTAGAAACCTAACCAATGTTCGTATTGACGAACCCATCTCAAAAATCATGGCTTCCCTTACCGGAAATCCCCAATTAACACTTTGTTTAATAGGATGCGAAAAACCCCTCAATCTTACCGGAGGAGAAGCCGGAATCAACCCCATTAATCGCCCTTGGCTGCCCTTTATCGGAGTTTTCACCTCCAGTAATTACTTCCCCTGGTATTACTTAATTATCCTTCTCGTTGTCGGCGCGTACTTTATGATTTCGCGACTAAGAGATTCCCGTTTAGGAAGGGCTTGGGAAGCCATGCGAGAAGATGAATTAGCCGCGAGTGCAATGGGAATAAATCTCGTTAAAACCAAATTATTAGCCTTCTCAATGGGCGCGACTTTTTCCGGGTTTGCGGGTGCATTTTTCGCCGCGTATGTTAGTGCCATATTCCCCAGTGTCTTTGATTTTTCTGTATCAGTAATTATCCTCTGTATGGTAATTTTAGGAGGTTTAGGAAATATGGTAGGAGTAATTTTAGGGGGAATTATTATCACCTCCGCCGATCGCCTTTATTTACCCCAATTAGCACAAGTGCTCAAGGGTATTCTCAACACTTCCGTTTTGCCCAATATTGATAATCCGCAATTAAAAGACTTCCTTGCCACCAGTTTAGATCCCTTACAAATGCGTTTATTTCTCTTTGGCCTAACTCTTGTTATAATGATGATTGTTCGACCAGAAGGATTAGTACCCGATCGCGTACACCAAGAAGAATTACACGCGAAAGATGCCGAAAATGGAGAGGAATCCTTAGCCAATGGCATGACTCATTAAGTATGTATAAATAAAAGAAACAATCCGAAACCCACTTTCTTAAGTTTCGGGATATAATATCTCTTTTTTGTCTTTCCTTTGTGTCCTCTGTGCCTTTGTGGTTCATTAAAAAAAACATAGCACTTATGATATAACAAAATAGAGATTCCAGAGATTAGCCCCTTGAGTTATCATATCCCAATCCCTAATCCCCAATCCCTAATCCCCAATCACCGACACTTATGCCATTATTAGAAGCAAGAGAATTAACCATGAAATTTGGCGGTTTAACCGCGGTGAATCAAGTTAGTTTTACCTTGGAAAAAGGAATAATTGCCAGTTTGATCGGTCCCAATGGTGCTGGCAAAACTACCTTTTTTAATATGTTAACCGGGATTTATAAACCCACATCCGGTTATTTATGGTTAAATCATCGGGATATTACCGGAGCGAAACCCGATCGCCTAACGAGTTTAGGCATCGCGAGAACTTTCCAAAATATTCGTTTATTTAATAATATGACAGTGTTAGATAATATTATGGTAGGAAGACATTGCCGTTTAAATGCGGGATTATTAGGGGCGATATTCCGCCCCAAATCGGTTATTTCTGAAGAACGAAAAGCGAAACAAAGCGCATTAAAAATGTTAGATTTTGTCGGTTTAGGCGTTTCTAAAGGAATGGAATTAGCGAAAAATTTATCCTATGGTGATCAACGGCGGTTAGAAATTGCCAGAGCGCTCGCGTCGGAACCGGAAATTTTATTATTAGATGAACCTACCGCGGGGATGAATCCTAATGAAACCGCAGATTTAACCCGATTTATTCAACAAATTAGAGATGAATTAGGGTTAACTATTTTGTTGATTGAACATGATATGAAAGTGGTGATGGGAATTAGCGATCGCGTGAGTGTCATGGAATATGGGATTAAAATTGCCGAGGGAACTCCGACAGAAGTGCGTTCCGATCCCAAGGTAATCGAGGCTTATTTGGGCAAAGATAACCCAGAGGAGGAGTGAAGGAGCGTGCAGGTAAAGAGATGGAAAAGAGGTAACTTCATCAAATCTTTACATAAAATCGGGAAATCTTTACAGAAGTTTTACAAATGTCTATTGTCTGCCCTCTGTCTTTACCATTAAGCTAAATATCGCGATTTCACAGAGAGATTGTCAGGGGTCGCGATTTTAAATCCCCAATGAATTCTACTTAGGATTGAGGGGATGATAATCTAATTTCCTGTGAAATTTCAGAAAACAGCACCCCCTTTAGCTAATGACGAGCTCACAGTAATAAGTGAGATAAGTTAGTAGAGGGATGCTCAAACAACTTTTAGTAAGTAAATAAACTTTGGAGAAGCATCTGCCATGTTGAATACCCTTAAGAGACTCACCCTTAGTGCTTCTGTGGTGGCAGTGAGCGCGATCGTGTCTGCCCCTTCTTTCGCGGGATCTTTAACAAACCCTAGTCTATCTGGAGTCGCGGGTACTGACTACTATATTTATCAACAATCGGGTAATAAAACCGTTCTCCAAAATTCCGCCCCTTTATCCACAGTATTACAAGGTGACGCGGGGAACCCTGGGGGCAACGTAGAACTTTTTGCTAATAGTGAAACAGTAAATTACAAGACTCTTACCGCGTTCAGGACTAACGTCACACCCACGAGCTTAACGGGTCAAATATTGGGAACTCCCATTGTTTTAAGCAGTTTGACTTACTCCGACTGGTTTAACACGACTTCTGGCGATAGCACTGAATACGGGGCGGCGAATCTAGCAACAACTTGGTTTAAGGCTAACTTAGTGGCCAATGGATATGGCGATCTTTTCACAAGCTCCCTAGGCCAAAGCGTCGCGGCTTTAGCTTACAATACTTTTTTGGCGAATGCGGGTTTTCAAAGATTTAGCGATCCCAACATTTCATATATTAACCAAGACTCTCCCAATGGCGTCGTCAAAATTGGGTTGGCAGGCCACTATGATGCCACAGGCCTCTTGCTCGCGGCTCTCGGTCCCCAACTTGCAGGTGGGATTTCCCAATACCGAGATTCTAGCAAAGTAAACTCTCCCATTCAGATGAGTGAAGTGGTTAAGGTTGTATACGGTGAAAAAACTAGCTACCTCTACAGTTTCAGGGCAACCCCCTCTGGTTTAACCGCGGCGGATGATGGCATCTCTCACAATGGTAATTATGAAGTGACATTAGCACCCGGGACAGAACCGGTACCCGAACCCATGACTATCTTAGGAATGGCGTTAGGTGTAAGCTCTTTAGTCGCGACTAAGCGTCAACAAAAAAATGCTTAAATTTTGTGGTAATTTCAGCTAATATCAGAGGGAGCCAAAAGCTCTCTTTTTTTATGTTACCTGATATATGTTGTTATGCTAGAAGTTCAAGACATTCATACTTATTACGGCAATATTCACGCCCTCAAAGGGATTTCCTTAAAGGTTGATGAGGGGGAAATTGTTACTTTAATTGGGAGTAATGGTGCTGGTAAAACAACTACCCTTCGCACAATTCAAGGGTTATTACGTCCCCGTCAAGGTCAAATTTTATTTGAAGGAAAACCTATTGAGTCTCTCTCCACGGAGGCGATCGTGCGTTTGGGTATTTCCCAAAGTCCTGAAGGGCGATTAGTTTTTCCTCGCATGACGGTATTTGAAAATCTGGAAATGGGAGCCTATCTGCGTAAGGATACTTTGGGCATTAAATCGGATTTAGAGAAGGTTTTACATTTGTTTCCCCGTCTGCAAGAACGATTTAATCAAAAAAGCGGAACTCTCAGTGGCGGTGAACAACAAATGCTCGCGATCGGGCGGGCTTTAATGTCACGTCCCCGTTTATTATTATTAGATGAACCGAGTATGGGATTAGCCCCCATGTTAGTGAGTCAAATTTTCACGATTATCCGCGATATAAATAGTCAAGGAATGACGGTTTTATTAGTGGAACAAAATGCACGGATGGCCTTAAGTATTGCCCATCAGGGATATGTAATTCAAACGGGAGAAGTGGTCTTAACAGGTACAGCCAGAGAGTTACAATCTAATGAAACAGTGCGTAAGGCTTATTTAGGAGAAAGTTAATTTTTCGGAGAAAATATCGGACTTTCGCCCTCTTAGCCGTGCCCTTTCAAGGAGTTATATCAAGTCCGGTTAAATATACCTAATAACCCTAGGGGCGGGTTCGCCAATATCTTAACTAGAAGCAAAATATCTCGTAAACCCGCCCCGACTCAATATTTAATGATCCACCGGACTTGATATTAGGTATGGGGACATTTCCTTCATCCTTCATCCCTCTTCCTTTGTGTCCTCTGTGCCTTTGTGGTTCATTCTTTCTTCCCTTGATCCTTGATCCTTCATCTTAATTGTTAAGGGGGTAAACTACCTGATAAGAGTTTGAAGTGCTACTTTTCAGAATTGTGGGTGAGATGCTATGGTTTTATTTAGGGGCGCGATCGTGGTATTTTCCACCAACAACGAGTCCAGACTAAGATAAACTTTCATAATTTTAAGAGGTAATCAATGGCAAATATTCGTGACGTTAAAGGTGATCCCAGTTCGGCGTGGGATGACTTGAATTGGACAGATATGAACAGGGCAGAGCAAGAACTCTGGATGGCCCTAGGTTGGGATGAGGATAGCTGGCAAGAAGATACTGATCCTCCTGAGTCTGATGATAAATACTGGGAAGAATTAAGCGATTCTGAGAAGAATACCGCACAAGAACTTGGTTATACTCAAGCATTATGGGATGAGGAGTAAGGGTGTGTTTCAATCCCTAAGAGGAATTTAGGTTAACGGGAGCAAAAACCAATTTTCTTCTTGTTTTTACCTCGACAACAGTTAAATCCCTGATGTATGGGAGGGAAGGGTTAACTATTAAGAGTTAACCCTTCTTTGATTCCTCTTCCTTTGTGTCCTCTGTGCCTTTGTGGTTCATTCTTTCTTCCCTTTATCCTTCTTCGGTCAAAAATAGTTACTCAACCAAGGTTTTTCATACATTTTTAGAGGTGAAAAAAGCCAGAGCAATACTGTGACTTTCTCTTAATTCTCATTCTCTAAAACCGCGTTTAACTTCGCGATCGCGCGCCGACGAATTGTTGCCCTTATTTATTTTCCTTCCCATCTTTTGTCCCATGTATTTTTTGAGAAAATCAGCCCGATTAATGATAGGAGTCGCCGAGAAAAAGTTTAAGAATACACTCATAACTAACCACAATCCCCCATTGCTTGACCTATTTCTGACAAAGTTTTCGCCATTTCTGGGGGTAATTTAACTCCTAGGTCAAAATCTCATAATACCAAGCCCAGCCGAAAAAGGCAGAAAATAATAAATTAATAAACAGGGAAGGAACCTCTCGAAAAGATAACCAAGTTTTCGAGACAAACCAAAACCAGATTAACTCTGCACCGATGAGAAATTGATCTTTTAAAGATTTATCATTGACCGAATCTTGATGAAAAAAATCGGACAAGTAAACTTCATAAACATCTATTATTTTATAGACTTCCTTACCCGAAATTACCTTTAGTTGTTTACCCTTATCACCCGCGATGGAAATATTACCCACTTCTCTCTGTGAAAACTTTCGACGTTTTCACAGAGAGAAGTACACAAAAAATCCACATAAAATCCCTTTTCCTTAGAGCTAATACCCGGAATAAAAACGCTCGCGTCATTGGGAACCGACATAAAAATGACCCCTAATACAAATATAGGATTTTAGCCAAGACTCAAAAAGGACACAACTATGGCATTATTATAATAATTATTTATACAGGGTAGTTAATTTTATGAAATTTTTTCATATTTCTTTACCTGACTCTTTGGGTAAGTATATCGAGGAAGAGGTGATCAAGGAAGGTTATGAAAACGTCAATGAGTATTTTAAATACTTAGTGGAGCAAGAGAAAAAACGAAAATTAGAAGCTCGTTTAGAATTGCTATGGGAAGGGATTAAAACGGAAAAAAAGATAGCTTTGACAGAGGAAGAATGGCAAGAAATTAACCACGCGGTACAAGAAAGATTTACCCAACAAGAAAAACCCCCAGAAAATAACAGATAAAGTAAGGGTAAAGAAACCGGGTTTCTGATGACAGTTAAACGATTAACCTGAGTCGCGCAGCAAAGAAACCCGGTTTCTCCGAATCCCGCTTTTAGTGTTCACTATACTTTTTATATTGGGTGGCGGGGAGTTCGACTAAATAATAAGTAACCGTAGAAAGAATGATCGAAAATAACAAAGTTATTAACAGCTTTTGCCAATATAACTCCAAAGATATCTCAAAGGGATTCTTAATTGATAAAATCTGGAGAACTTGAGCCAGAATTGGTAAATGCCAAAGGTAAACACCGTAGGATAATACTCCCATAATTTCTAGTAATCTCCAAGGATTATCTCGGCAGGCTTTCCACGACAGTTTTTTATTTTTTGCCCCATCGTGATTTAGCATTTCTTCATACTCAAAAGCGTAGATAAAAAATGAGGTAATTATCGCGGTTAATACAGGCGAGACATAATAACTTAATACCGTTCTAAAAAATGTTGCTCCTAACATCCCTGGGCGGGGGGGCGGATAGTTCCACATTTCATTATGGTAGCCGTGATACGCGGTGACTAAGTAAAATATGATTAAAATAATAATCGCGATAAGTTTTAATTTTTGGGGATTTTGGGACTCGGCGATCGCATTAATTTTTTTCTGATTTTTTTTCTGGATATGGAACCAAGCATTGAGAAAAAAGCCACAAAGAAATACATCAAGATTGAGGAGCAATGCTGTATGGAAAGGGTGAGTGACAAAGGCTGCACATCGGATCAAAAAACTAATTAGTATCAGTAAAAGTGTCGTTAAAATAATCTTTTTGGGAGTGACTAATATGGGTTTAAATATACTATAAATTAAGGGGACAATCAAATAAAATTGCACTTCGGTAGAAAGAGACCAAAGCACAGGGTTAAACCAGTTTAGGTTGGACAATAGGGGAATAGGAAAGGCTGTTAAAAATAGACAAATTCTGGTTAAATCTCCCCAGTTTTCCATCCGTAATGCGCTGGGATAAACAAAGATAGATAAAATTAAAACGGAGAAATAATAAAGGGGACATATTCTTAAAGCACGATTTAAAATAAATTTTTTTACTCCTGATAGATCAACGGTATAGCGTTGGGTATAAAAGGCTTTGCCCATTAAGTAACCAGAAAGACAAAAAAATATCCACACCGCGATAATACCATCACTGAGAAATAACCAGGTGAAGTCATAATTTTGATAAATAAGTGTTTTTCTGGGGATGATACAATGAAACATTACGACGGCCAAGCAAGCTAAACCTCGGAGGGCTAGTAGGGCATCGACTTTATTAACTATTTTGGGGGTGCTATTTATGATTTCCATTGGCTGATTTGATTAGGCAAAATAGAGGGCGCGATCGCGTATTATTTAGTCTGACTTAATTCAGAATTAAAAATTTCTTTTTGGTGGGAAAATATGGGACTATACTTTTTCTGACGACTCGCGGGAAGTTCCACGATATAGTAGGTAACGGTTGCTAATATCGTTGAGATAATTAGGGTAGCAAGGAGTCTTTGATAAAAGGTATCGAGGGGGGTTGTAGAGGGAAACATAGGACTTACTTTATCTCTAATTGGTAGATGCCAAATATACACACCATAGGATAATACTCCCATAATTTCTAAGATTCTTAAGGGGTTTTCTAAACAAGTTTGTAAGGAAAGTTTGCGGTTTTTATAATAATCATTATAAACGGTGCTTGATTCAAAGGCATAAATAAATATGGTGGTTAAAATAGCCGTTAAGGTGGGCCAGATAAAGAAACTCGTCATGGTTCTAAAAATACTTTCTCCCATCAAACCCGGACGGGGGTTAACATTCCATAATTCGGCATGATATCCATGATAGGATGTGACTAAGTAAAATATGATTAAGAGGCAGACTGATATGAGTTTAAGGTTTACTCTTTTTCTGATTTTCGCGGAGATGGTAACAATGTTTAATTCGATGAGTTTTTTATTACATTGAAACCACGCGTTTATGAGAAAACCCATGAGAAATAGATCAAGATTTAAAATTAAAGCTGTGTGAAGAGGGCGAGTAATTAATGCGGCAAATCTCAAGAAAATTCCCATTAATACAATGACGCTTCCCGTCAATATTATTTTCTTTTTCGTCACTAAAAAATATCGAAATGCTGTATAAATAAAGGGGACAATTAGATAAAATTGCACTTCGGTAGAAAGAGACCAAAGTACAGGATTAAAAGGGGTATCAAGATTTGATATTATCGGTAAAGGAAAAGTATAAGTAAAAGTACAAATTCTCAGTAATTTCCCCCAATTTTCGACTTGAAAAATTTCGGGATAAACGAAAATAGATAAGATGAGAACAGAAAAATAGTAAAGGGGAAAAATTCTTAAGGCACGATTAATGATAAATTGGGTAAATCCTGATACGTTAGCCTCATAGCGTTGGGTATAAAACGCTTTGCCCATTAAATAACCGGATAAACAGAAAAATACCCCAACTGCGACTTGTCCATCACCCAGTAAAACCCAACTAAAATCATACTTTTGATAAATGATGGATTGCGAGGGAATACTACAATGAAAAAAGACTACGATTAAACACGCGATACCTCTCAAAGCAAGGAGAGCATCAACATGATTAAAAGTAGTTTTGAGTTGTTCTGTTATTTTATCTGTTATTTCCATTTATTTTTTTGCCCGGATTCACCCAAGAGTTGCTCTATATAAACATATTTTAATGGGGTTGTCAAGGGGCGAGGCGAAATTCATCAATATCTGAAAATGCCAAGATTGTTGCCGAGTATGTCGGCAATTTTTATGCAAAATAATCGAGGATTTGTGGCTCACATAGGATAGGGATTAATGTTGAATATAGAACTGCTGATGAATATTGTTTACATCACAAACTCCCAGTTTAAGAGGTAATTTTTCTGAACCTTTTAACATTTCTAAACAGCCCCCTGTGTTATTGCGAATAACGTCATTGTTATCATCATTGTCGCGATGCCAGTCTTGTTGAGGAGTGCCATTACACGGATTTAAAATTACTTCTTTGGTTTCAGGATTAATATCTAAACACTGCTTGGTGATGAAATTGCGTAAACTTCCTGTGGATTCATCATAAGTCCATTTTTGATTGCCCGCGCGAGACTGGGAGGTGGGAATACAGGTTTCTAACCAAACCTCGGACTTTTTGGTGGAGGATATTTCTCCGGCGCTGAGACATTTACCGTCATCACTGAGGATATTTCCATAACTATTATTTTGTATCGGAATAAAGCTTTTCTGATGGGAAAAGGCCTCATGAGTTGACCAAGTAAGGACTCCCAGTGTCGCCAATAGGAAGGGGATAAGATTTTTCGGATTCTTATACATATCTCACGGTTTTGACTTTTTGGTTAGTTTACCATTACTGATTGGTTTGGAGCTAGTCGCCCCTGGATGGGGCAATGCACCGCCTGGGTTTCTTGGAGAAATGTTAACTATTAATACAATTTGTAGCGAGAGGTGACAATTTTTTGTATAAGGTCACAAATAACAAGTTTTTAAGGAGAAAAGCAAGTGTTGACCTCAACATTACTGGCTGTTGTACCCCACACCGTCGAATGGAGCCCCACTGTCGCGATCGTTATGATCATTTCTAACATTGTCGCGATCGCGTTTGGCAAATTAACGATTCAACAACCCAGTGTCGGGCCCGCAATGCCTTCCTCTAATTTATTTGGTGGTTTTGGTGTGGGTGCCGTTTTAGGAACCACCAGTTTTGGTCATATTCTGGGCGCGGGTGTGATCCTTGGGTTGTCCTACTTAGGTGCCCTGTAAGTGGTGTCCCTCTAAAATCACGAAAACTTAACATTTGAAACTTAGGGGCCGCTAATCTCCGAAATTAGAGCTCCTAAGTTTTTTTATGGCGGGGCTCTGTGCCGGCCCCCCCGAATCCGAAAAAGTGATTCACCCCTTTTTCACCCTTGTTAAACATTATCTTATTTGTTGGTATACGAAAGACTTATAGAAATTTGCCATAATAGAAGTTAAAGGAGGTAATTAAGCGGATTCTCGGTATGGGCAAAATCAATTGAGGAAGATTACAGAAATCAACTTTACAGAATCTTTACTTGTTTTTAAAGATTCTGTAAAGTTCTCCGAATATTTACTTAGCTCAGGAAGATAACTTTTATACTTAAGGTATATAGTTATCTACCGAGAACAACGTGAAAAATCAAATGTTGTCGGAAAATCTCAGATCCCGAATTTCCCCTAAGCCTTCGTTAGTTGTTGTCAAAGACAGTTACGAAAAAAACCCTCTCTCAGTTCATCCTTCTGTGAGAAGTCCACTTAAACGGTTAATTGATATACTGGGCGCTTTAGTTGGGTTAATCATTACTCTAATTATTTTGCTTCCTGTCGCGATCGCGATGTTGTTTGATAACCCCGGTCCGATTTTTTATAGTCAAACTCGCTGTGGTTTAAACGGAAAGACTTTCCAAATGTGGAAATTTCGCTCAATGGTGGTGGGTGCTGAAAATCTGAAGCATTTGGTAAAAAATGAAGCGAATGGTTATATTTTCAAGAATAAAAATGATCCGCGTATTACTCCTATTGGTCGTTTTTTACGTGCCACCAGTCTTGATGAATTTCCCCAATTTTGGAATGTCCTTAAGGGGGAGATGAGTTTAGTCGGAACTCGTCCACCCACTGTGGATGAGGTTCTCCATTATAATGATCACCATTGGAAACGATTAAATGTCAAACCCGGTATTACTGGAGAATGGCAAGTTAATGGTCGCTCTCAGGTGAAAGATTTTGAAGAAATTGTACAGATGGATCTTGATTATCAGCGGAAGTGGTCTATTTTTTACGACCTCTTTTTATTAGTCAAAACTTTCTGGGTAGTCTTCAATAAAAATGGTGCTTGTTAAATGCTTTCTGCTCCCATAAACAGGAGAAAAACCCTCTTTCCTGAAGAAACAGGGTTTTTCTTACCCGCTTAATGACACAGGAAAAATGCCTTCTTGGGTCGTGTTTTTTCTATCCGTTTGTCTTACTATTCTTTTCCTTCCTGTATTATTTGGGTCAGCCCTGATCACTCCCTAATAACAGCGAAATAGCTAATAAGTAATGGCGAATATTTTTGATGAATGAACTAAAAATACACAGAGGAAAAGAGGAGTTTTTTCCAGGGATCATAAAGGGATTTAACAGCTTTTTGCTTTTAGCCTAAACTGGCTCTCTGGCGATTTATGCAAGAGTTTTCTTCAACTCACATAGACATCAGAGGACAACTTTGAGGGCGCGTGCTACGGATTATACTGGAACGAGGAAAAGCTTCCTTTGGTGTAGGCATGACATTAATTTCAAGTAACAAAGATGACATTTGAGGATATTTATCTAAGAGATATTGAACTAATTTTTTATTGAGAATTTCCCAATAATCTGTGGAATTTGGGTAATTAACGAAAAATTTATCAATATCTTTTCTGATGGGGATGAAATCAGGATAATCATTTTTCGCGATCGCGTCGGGCGTTAAACGGTATAATACGTTAATGTTCAAGATCGCTCCGCTTTGATGAGTAGTGGCGTAAGTGGGCATTTGAAATCCAAAGGTTTCTTGATGCTGTTCACATTTGGTCGCTGTTTGAGCTAGGGATGGTAATGGAAATGTAAAACTCAGCAGTAACGTAATACAAGCAGGCAAAACCAACAGTTTCATAGTTTTTGAGTGAAATTTACACAACATTAATTAGTGGGCAAATATTATAGCATTTCTGTGTCTGCTGAGACAATACCTGCGCCAATTTTTGCATCTGGATTGTGGACGGAACCCTTACACAGAGGACATCGTTAGTAGGCTTCGTCATATCATGTCCCTGAAGCTAATCACGTTAAGACGGCTCTCGGAGTAGGGTGCAGGCCAGAGATAATTCTAGTTTTTATCCATAAAATTTCTGGGAAATTTTATACGATTTAGCTATTTTTTTCGTCCTAGTTATTAATAAAAAAATCAAAAAAAAACTCCAAAGTATATCATAAAGTTCACGTTTACTGAGACTATTATGTAATATTTATTCTAGTATTTTGTGTAGTCCTAATCATTTTTGGGTTTGATTTTTTCAGAAATTATACTATTACAATGAGGCTGATTAATTCCCGACTCACCTTACTATGGAATTATCTCAAGGGAGCCTCCGATGTTGATAAATTAGTAGTGGGAGCTAGACGATCGCGCTTAGATCCCTAGAGAGGATCTGACTCCGGTTTTTTTTGACAACCTAGGGATGCTCCCCATAACATAAGGTATAATTCGGAAAAATGAGGGTTAATTTTGAGTTTATGAATCTACCTAATGCCATTACATTTTCTCGTTTACTTGGGGTTCCTTTTCTGCTAATTGGGTTACATCACCCTACAGTTGAATCTCGTTGGATTTGTTTAGGTATTTTTCTGATTGTCGCGGCAACGGATTGGTTAGATGGTTATCTAGCTCGTAAGTTAAATCAAATTACAGATTTAGGTAAGTTTCTTGATCCTTTAGTCGATAAGTTATTAGTATTTGCTCCTTTATTATCTTTTGTGGAATTAGGGCAAATTCCCGCCTGGGGGGTTTTTCTCATTTTGGCTCGCGAGTTAACGATCGCGGGTTGGCGGGTGAATCAAACCACTATCTCCGGTGCTAATTTTTGGGGGAAATTAAAAACCGTGAGTCAAATGAGCGCGATCGCGCTTCTGATGGCTCCTCTTCCTGAAACTTGGCAAATAGCTAGTTTAATCGCGTTTTGGCTATCGGTTGCTCTTACTATTATTTCCGGTATTATTTATCTTTTCCCTGCCCAGATGACTCCTGAATCTCTGGGGAATAAGTAATGGGGAATAGGTAATGGGGAATAGGTAAT
>JBEDKD010000344.1:0-9343 GCA_041172365.1 Cyanobacteriota bacterium
CCTATTACCTATTACCTATTACCCATTACCCATTACCCACTACCCATTACCTATCGCCGTACTTTCTTTTTCTTGAGTTTTTTCAGAAAAGGAATACCTTGGGCATCATAGAAAAGAACTTGGGTTTTGTAAGTTAAACGACGGTTGACTTGATGCACAATTGTTTCCAGAAGGCGATCGCCTGTTTTTTGAATCAAAGGGCGAGACATAGAAAGAATAAACTCCGGAAATTTGACCGCAACCTTTAAGTCTAAGTTCCATTGGGCGCTAGTAACAACAGGAGGAAGTTTTGAGAGTTCATCCGTTGTTAAATCAGGATAAAATTCAGAGATAGGAAATTCCAGCAATTCCATCGTAGATTGAAAATCAACCTCATAACCCGGAGCCGTATAATTAGGAATAGGAATCGTTTTAATGATATAGAGGTTTTTGGCATCAGGAGGGAGTAATTCTAAACCGACTCTCGCTTCCACTTGATAACCAAAAGAACCAAAACGACCTACTAATAAATCATAACCATTTTCCCCCAAAGGTTGTGCTTTCATAGGGAGAGAACAGCGCACGAACCAATCTTGATGATTTTGCAGATATTGGGAAACAGTTTCGGCTTTTCCACAGAGTTCCATTGTATCTTCAAAATGACAGTGAAATACAATAGGTTCAGTTTGCTCTGATATCTCTGCATCTGTATTTTCCGCAAGTGGGAGACTCGAAACATCCTGTAAAACTTCTGGAGAAGCTTCATCAGGTTTTAATTCAGAAGAATTGGGTTCCATCATGGGTGTTTTGCGAACAGATGCGTGGGACTTTAATGAAAATAGGACTAGAGAAAATTTCAGTCTATCATCTTGAAATTTTGGCAATAGCAAGAAATAATAGACTTTAATTGATAATACCCTAAAATAGATGAAAGCATTTGTAGCAGGTGCGACGGGGCAAACCGGATGTCGTATTGTCCAACAACTGGTGGAGCGTGATATTCCCGTGCGTGCTTTTGTACGCGATTTAGAGAAGGCTAGGGCAATTTTACCCCCACAGGTGGAATTGGTGCTTGGGGATGTTTTAAACCCTGATTGTCTTGGGGACGCGATCCAAGGTAGTACATTAGTTTTCTGTGCGACGGGTGCCGCGCCGAGTTTCGATATTACGGGTCCCTATCGAGTGGACTACGAAGGGACGAAAAATTTGGTAAACGCGGCGAAATCTCAGGGAATTGAACATTTTGTGTTAGTTTCTTCCCTCTGTGTTTCTCAATTGTTTCATCCTTTAAACCTATTTTGGTTGATTTTGTTATGGAAGAAACAGGGGGAAGAATATTTGCAAAAAAGTGGTTTAACTTATACTATTGTTCGTCCTGGGGGGCTGAAAAATGAGGATAATTCTGACGCGATCGTGATGGAGTCTGGGGATAAATTATTTGAGGGAAGTATTCCCCGAACAAAAGTCGCGCAAGTCTGTGTAGAGGCGATATTTGAACCCGCGTCTCGGAATAAAATTGTCGAGATAGTCGCGAATGCAGAGACACCCCAGAAGAGTTTTGCGGAATTATTCGCGAGTGTGGTGTAGTCTCAAATAAGAAGGTAAAATGACAGAGAAACCGGGTTTCTTACTATGCCCACGCACTATCAACGGCAGAGAGAAACCCGGAGAGAGAGAAACCGGGTTTCTTACTATGTTTTTCCCACGCACTATCAATGTGAGAAAGAAACCCGGTTTCTTACTAATGCCCCAAAAACTCCTGTAAAAAATGATACAAAGCCAAGGCAAAAAAACACATCGCAAAACCCGAAAATTATTACGTCGTGCTGAAGAGAAATTTTTAAAACGTCTCAGCATAGTAATGCTCGTAATTATTATTTTTACCTTGGGATTAAATTATGTATTAAGTAATAGAAATAGTGAAGAATTAGACTCAAAAAATCCTTATCCTCCTTTAGTAATGAAAGGGGGAGATCCCTATTTACGAGCATTAATGCGGACTATTTCTGCTAGTGAGTCAAATGTATCAAAACCTTATCATGTTATTTATGGGGGAAAATATGTTTCTGATTTAAGTCATCATCCTGATCAATGTGTTAAAATTCAAACAATGCCCAATAAAGGAAAATGTACAACCGCGGCAGGACGTTATCAATTTATCACTACGACTTGGTTAGAAACAGCCAAACGCTATCATCCTAAACCGACTCGCGTATTATTTTTTACCGAGTATAATTTTGCCCCTCAATATCAAGATGATGTGGTTTATGCTTGGTTGCACGATCGCGCATTTTGGAAAGCCGATATACCGCAACTATTAAGGGACGGAAAATTGCACGAGGTGTTAAAATTATTATCAGGAACTTGGACAAGTTTAGGATATGGTATAGAAAATAATAGTATGACTAATTCCTTGCCCAAAATTTATATAAAAATGCTCCAAGAAGAAATTAAACTGGCGAATGAATAGACATCTCCCCAAACTATTGTAGCAGGGATTAGCCTGCCAGGGACATTATTTTTAGGAGATGTCTAATAGTCCGAAATCCATAGGCTTGATGCCCCTCATGCCGCCGAAATGCGGGAAATTTGCTGTAAAAATTAAGAGCCGCGTTGAGTGAGAAATGCTGGGAAAATCTGATTTTGGTAAATATCTGTAGGGGAGCATACCAAATTGGGATGCTCCCTTCATTCTTCCCTCTTCATTCTTCCCGCTTCCTTTATTAGACATCTGGTAAAAATCGCAGCAATGGCAGGCTAATGCTACCCTACAGTAGTTTTTGGTGATGTCTATTCCTTCTGGGATTTTTTCGGAGCAATGGCAGGCTAATGCTACCCTACAGTAGTTTATGGAGATGTCTATTCCTTCTGGGATTTTTGTTGAGCTAATTCAGCTTTAGCTTGTTGCCAAAGTCTTTCAAACTCCGCGATCGAATATTCAGAAAGAGGCCGATCGCGATAAGCTTCCACCTTAGAAAAACGCTGAATAAAACGGAGATTAGTCTCATGTAACGCGTCAGAAGGATCAAGATCATGCCATCGGGCTAAATTAATAATCACAAATAATAAATCTCCTAATTCTCCTTGTTGTGCCGCCTTATCCTCATGTTTTAACGCGTGTTGAAACTCTCCTAACTCTTCGTGAAATTTAGTCCAAACATCATCAACGGTTTCCCATTCAAATCCAGCCGCGGCTGCTTTTTTCGAGATTTTCATTCCCGCCATGAGAGGAGGCATTTGACGGGTATATTTACTTAATTTTGAAGATAAAGAAGGTGTTTTATCCGTTTCCCCTTTTTCCTCAGCCTTGATTTGTTCCCAATTTTGATGCACTTCTTCCACACTATTAACCTCAATATCTCCAAAAACATGAGGATGACGGCGAATCAGTTTTTGACTAATATTTTGGGCAACATCTTCCAAGGTAAAATCATTGACTTCACTGGCGATTTGTGCTTGTAAAATGACTTGTAATAATAAATCCCCTAATTCATCAACGATCGCGTCTCTTTCGCGACGACGAATAGCATCAACCACTTCATAAGCTTCTTCAATAATATAAGGGATTAAAGATTCAGGAGTTTGGGCTAAATCCCAAGGACAACCCCCCTGGGGATCGCGTAATTGGGCAACCACATCAATTAATTCTTGAAGAGAAGTTAAAATCGGAGAAACAGTCATGGGAGTTTTTTTCCTTTACTACGGGTAGTAGATTTAGTTTTTCTTTTCTTGATTTTAATGTTGACAGTAGGAGTGAGAAAAGCACGCCATCCTTGTTTTTTCAATCGTTTATAGGCCGAGCCTCCCCAGTCCATTAAAGAATGACTCATCGCGCCCAATTCTAAACCAATATAAAGCGCGATCCATTCTTGATAATAGTGGGTAAACGATCGCGCTATTTGTAACATTAACCATTGTCGTAACGAAGCCATATCCGTAAAAAATTGCGCGATCGTCAATGCCAAAATAGCAAAAACCGCAATCCAAATACCAAAATAAACCATCCGAAGGGCAGTCCCGATCAGAGGTCCATGAGATAAAAAGGCGCGATGACGTAAACTATCTTGATAGGGGCGCCAGATCCAACGAAACCATCCCCAACGTTGATATTGACGGGAGTAGATGTCCAAATCCGGGCCAAACATTAACCCCCCCAAGAGAAACCCCCCTGATATAATTAAAGTAAGCAAACCACTCCGTGTCTGTCCAAACGTCAGTGCAGCAACGACTGGCAGACTCCAAAGGGTAACGCGATCGTGGGTGCGGCCAGAAGGCATGAAAAAAATTTGGGAAACTACTTGATTTTTGATTGTACCTTGTGTTATATTTATATCTTGTGAGTCAAAACGGGCGGTTAACTCAGCGGTAGAGTGTCTCCCTTACAAGGAGAAAGCCACAGGTTCAAATCCTGTACCGCCCATATCATAGTAATTTAGGCAGAAACCCGGTTTTTCCAAAAAACTGGGTTTCTTAAGTGTTTCTGTGCCAAAGTTTTTTTGGTTGGGCAAGGCCTGATACTATAACAAAATCTTGGTAAAATGTAACATTTGATTACATCATGTATTCCCTATGAGTCAGCATTTAGACAATATCCCTCCCCACGGCGGTATCCTCATTAATCGCATTGCCACTTTGGATCAACGGCAAGAATTTTTTGATAAAGCAAATTCCCTTCCTCGTCTTCAATTATCCGATCGCGCCTTATCGGATGTAGAAATGATCGCGATCGGAGCCTATAGTCCCCTAACAGGATTTATGGAAGAAGCCGATTATAAATCAGTAGTCAAGAATATGCGTTTAGCCAATGGATTGCCCTGGGCAGTACCCGTTACCCTTCCCGTATCGGAGCAAATTGCCAACAGCCTTCAGGAAGGGACAATGATCCGTTTAGACTCTCCCCAAGGTGAATTCATCGGAATTTTACAATTAACCCAAAAATATCGCTATAACAAAGAAGAAGAAGCGATAAATGTTTATCGTACAGATGATTTAAAACACCCCGGAGTCGCGGTATTAGATCAACAAGGTCCCATCAATTTAGCCGGACCAATATGGTTATTAGAGCGTCAGCCCCATTCCGACTTTCCCAAATATCAAATTGATCCGGCAAAATCCAGAATTTTATTTAAAGAAAAAGGATGGAAAACCATCGTCGGATTCCAAACTCGTAACCCCATTCACCGAGCCCATGAATATATTCAAAAATGCGCGATGGAAGTGGTAGACGGATTATTCTTACATCCATTAGTGGGAGCCACCAAAGACGATGATATTCCCGCGGATGTGCGGATGCGCTGTTATGAAATTCTCATAGATAAATATTATCCCACAGAGCGTGTCATTTTAGCAATTAATCCCGCCGCGATGCGTTATGCCGGTCCCCGCGAAGCCATTTTCCACGCGCTCATTCGTAAAAATTATGGTTGTACTCATTTTATCGTGGGACGCGATCACGCGGGAGTTGGTAACTATTATGGGACCTATGATGCCCAATATATATTTGAAGAATTTGAGCCGGGGGAATTAGGCATTGTACCAATGATGTTTGAACACGCGTTTTATTGTTCTCTAACGGGACAAATGGCAACAACAAAAACCAGTCCAAGCAAACCGGAACAACGAGTACATTTATCAGGAACAAAAGTGCGAGAAATGTTACGAAATGGACAATTACCCCCACCGGAATTTTCCCGTCCAGAAGTAGCCGCGGAATTAGCGAAAGCCATGAACATATTTAGTTATGCTATTTAGGGAATAGAAGAAACCGGGTTTCATTCAAAAGAAACCCGGTTTTTCAGTCACAACCTTTAATAACTTAACGCCAAAAATCTCTTTTCTTAACATCTGTGTTTATCTGCGTTTATCTGCGGTTTCTCTAAACGCATATACTCATTTACAGAGAATTAATCTCGAAAAAAATGTCAAAACCAGCCGACATTAGTAGTAAACGATTAATCAGCCTAGCCCCCGTTAACTGGGTGCAATGGGTGACACAAATTACCAATCTCCAAGTCCGCGATATAATAGAGTCAGACTTCCAATGGATTAGCCGAGAAAGCGATGTCTTAGTCCGAGTCTATAGCCCCGAGCATGGAGAATTTCTCGTCCTTAACGAGTTCCAATTACGTTATAAACAAGAAATGCCAAGACGGATGCGTGCTTATGCTGTATTGGCAGAAGAAAAATATCAACTGCCAACCTATCCCGTCTTAATTAACATTCTCAAAATGGGAGATCAAGAAATTCCTAGTCGCTATGAGTCTAATTTGGTCGGTTTAGAAGCCCGTCAAGATTACCAAGTGATTAATCTTTGGGAAGTGGATGTAGAAATTGCCTTTCAACAACCGCGATCGTCACTCCTTCCCTTTGTGCCAATTCTTAAAGGAGGTGGGGAAGAGTCAACCATTCAACGCGCTTTACGAATCTTACGCACAGATGAAAACCTGAGTGAATTAGAATCACTCATGGCATTCTTAGCGAGTTTTGTGTTAGAAAGTCAAGTAGTACAGCAAATAATGAGGTGGGATATGGCAATCTTAGAACAATCTCCCTGGTATCAACAAATCTTACAAGAAGGCGAGCGACGAGGTGAGCAACGAGGTGAGCAACGAGGTAAGCAACTAGGTATTTTGTCAGGTATTCAAGTCGCTTTGGAGATCAAATTTGGGAATGATGGGTTAGAATTATTACCTAACATTTCTCAGATTTCCGACTGGGAAAAATTAAAGGCTATTCAGGTAGCATTAATCACTGGAACGACGTTAGATGAATTAAGACAACTCATCTTAACTAATGGGAATTAATCCCTAATATATGCAGAAACCTAGTGATTAACAGGAGAAAAATTTTTCGGAGGTAGGGTTGAACACAAAATCTCATGTACTTCTTGAGATATCCCATTGTTCAATCCAACCTACAAATCAACGAGATCAAAATTTAATTCCATCCAAAATCTTTACCCAATAAGGCTGCCAATCTCTGATTATGAGGTCGAAAAAATTCCCGTAATTTCTCCTCTATTACCGGACTTACTTTTTTATACTCTCCCGCATTATACTTAGGATAAGTTTCTAACTGAAAATGGGGTAACTCTAAAAAGTTTAAAACCTGATTCATTGTTCCCACGGTATCTTTATATAAATCATCACTATTTAAAATTAATAATTGTTCTGGGGAAAAATACTTAAACCATTCTGGCAATTGATCCGCATAAATTCCCCTGGTTAAATAAGTATAATGACGATGATTATAACTACAATAACTCTCATCCTCTAACATTTTTTCGATTTCCCCTGTCATACGGGAAGATTCCAGCGCGATCGCGTCTTCAAAAGACAAAGACTCCAACCCCATTTTGAGATAAAAATAGTAATGAGAAATAGCGCGAGCAACGGGGTCCCTCAATAACGCGATTAACTTAACATCAGGAAAAAACTGATGAATACGTTTCGCGACATGGGGATGAAAAATATAATAAGGACTTGCCTCCCCTGTCAATAACTCTTTACCATCAGCAACACTAGGAAATTGACTAAAATACCAGTCAATCCCTTTATCAAAATTGAGACTAAAAAATTGAACTTCCTTTTGAAGCGCGGGGGCAACCTTGGGATGTTGAATTAAATAATTATAAAGAGAAGTCGTCCCCCCCTTTTGTACCCCAATAATAATAAAATTAGGAATAGAAAAAACGCGTTTATTATCCAATTCTTCACCTGTAAAAATAGCGCCTGTCACAAATTTTCCTTTTTGGTAATAGGTAATTAATAATTAACAATTGACAGTTGATAATTATTAATTATTAATTATCAACTGTCAATTGTTAACCCTCTTCCTTCTTCCTTCTTCCTTCTTCCTTCTTCCTTCTTCCTTCTTCCTTCTTCCTTCTTCCTTCTTCCTTCTTCCTTCTTCCTTCTTCCTTCTTCCTTCTTTCTTCTTACTCAAAACGATGATATCATATTAGAAACGAGCTCTAACGGTAAAGTAATAATCGCCACCAGCTTCTAATTGATAATCAGACTTTTCCAAAAAACGATGGAGAGGTTCTTGAATTAAAGCACGACCTTGAGAAGGCTCGATTACTAAAGTTTTCACCTCTCGAAAACGCCATTGAAAATGCCACAGAAAATCCCCCGCACTCACCTCCCCTGCAATAGTACCCTGTTGCCAAGAATGATGAGTGACTCGTAAATAGACGGTGGTTTTGGGTAAACGTCTCGAGCTCACTCTTTTGTTTCTAAAATTGTGCGATTGTTATAAAGATTCATGGATTTTTCTACTCCTTGACGGAGACTTAACTCTACTGCATCCACCACCATTTTAAGCACCTTTTCCATTACCTGCATTTCTGAAGTAGTAAACTTTCCTAACACATAGGAAATCGTTTCTTTCTCCACATTGACACTGGGAGGTTTACCAATACCAATTCGCAGTCGTGGGAATTTATCAGTCCCTAAATGGGAAATCGCGGATTTCATGCCATTATGTCCCCCCGCGGAGCCTGATAAACGTAAGCGAATTTTCCCTAGGGGTAAATCCATATCATCATAAATGACTAATACTGATGTCGGTGATACTTTATACCAATCTAATGTGGCACGCATTGATTGTCCCGATAAATTCATATAAGTCAAGGGCTTTAATAGGCGAATTTTATCGTTTCCGGGGGCTTTGCCTTCCCCAAATTCGCCCATGAATTTACGATTTTCTGATAGGGAAATATGCCAAGCTTTGGCTAAATTATCCACCGCGTCAAAACCAATATTATGACGAGTGCGATCGTATTTGGGTTCGGGATTTCCTAATCCTACAATTAATTGGGGAATTACCAACGCGATCGCGGTTCCTTCTTTCGTTTGCATACCTAATTGATCGTATTCTCAAGTTAGCAGTAAAGTGATCGGGTTGAGCGAAGTGAACCCCCAAATAAGATTATGTTGGGTTTGGGTTTTGTACCTGAACCCAACCTACTTATCGAAATAGTTATTGAAATATAATTTAACTAGGCTTAGTCTCATCCTGTGAGGCCATTACCGTCACCTTGTCAGACTCCAACTTAGTAACCGTAGTAGCTTCTTCTAACTGTTGGGCTTCGCGCTTAAATTCCGATTCAAATTCCCGTGAAGCATCCTGAAAACCACGAATCGCCTTACCAAAACTGCGACCAATTTCCGGTAACTTCTTCGGACCAAACACTAAAAGGGCTATGACTAAAATTACCGCCATCTCTGGCAAACCAATACCAAAAATATTCATACTTGATCTCCTAAAACTTTAACTTAACATGAGGATGTGGGTAATGGGTAATGGGTAATGGGTAATGAATGGGGACTGGGGACTGGGGACTGGGGATTAGGGATTAGAG
>JBEDKD010000345.1:0-5230 GCA_041172365.1 Cyanobacteriota bacterium
CCCCAATCCCCATTCCCCATTACCTATTACCTATTACCCATCACCCATTATCACAGGTTCATGATAATTAGAAGTGTAACCGGGTAAAATTTTTATACTGGGTTGGGCGACTCGTAATGTTAAGGAAAGACGCACTTTACCACTCCTATTATACACTGATCGATGTACAAGTTTATCGGTAAATAAAATAAACTCACCCGCGTCTAAAACTACCGCGATCGCGTGATCTTCGACTTCCTTGGGAACTTGAAAAAAATGATTACCACTAAAGGGATCGGTGATTTTGACTTGACATTTTTTGACTTCACTTTTGGGGATATATTCAAACCCGTTTGTCGCCCTTACTTCTGTTAAACCAATATAAATATTAATCGTTTTTCCCTCCCCCGTCAGTAAATTCGGATAAATATCTTGATGCCAAAAAGGAATTAACCGACGAGAGGGATAATTTACCCATAATTCCGAACGCCATAATTTTAAATCTTCCCCTAAATAAGTTTTCAGTATTTTTAATAAATTCTCATCTTGACATACCTGTAACACCACCGCAGAATCTAAATGTCTTTCCATATAAAATTGCCGTTTATAACATTGAATTATCAGTAACATAATTGAGCCGAATTGTAACCTTACAAGGGATTTTAATGCCTGAATTAATAAAACTTTAAGGGGAGGTTTGGGTAAAACTTCCTTAAAGATTTGAGCACAAATCCTCGCGAGTTCATCCTGATTTAATTTGAGAGTATACGGCCCCCATATCTCATCACTCCCATCATAATTAATTCTCTCTTCCTTGACGGCTTGATTACCCCCAGTCCATAATAAACTTTTTTCCCATAACTCTTGACATAAATGAGTGTTTTGTGCTAATATTGGTAAGGTAATTTCTTTTCCTGTTTGAGCAAAGAAATTACCTGTGATTAACTCAAATTCTGGAGAAGTTGCACATAGGAGACTACTATAGGCTCCCTTTTCGGGACTAATTCCAAAACCGAGATATTTACTGAAACGATGACCGATGGTAATATTAGATTGTACAAAACCCGGATGAACCGCGTTAACGGTGATATTGGTCAATTCTTGGGCAAGTTTTCGCGTTAAAAGTAATAGACAAAGTTTAGACTGATTATATAATTCGATAAAATTTAAGGGGGTTTCTTTCACGAATAAACCCCAGTTAATTTGTGTCGGTTTTAAGGCTAAATCTGAGGATACCATAATCACTCGACTTGGGGCGGATTCTTGTAATTTATCTAATAATAAATAAGTGAGGAGAAATGGACCTAAATAATTGGTTCCCCAAATTAATTCAAATCCTTCTTCAGTCAGTCCTCTTCCGTAGAATATTCCGGCATTGTTGACTAGGATATGTAAGGGTAAATTTCTCTCTTTAAAGAGTTTAACGCAGTGACGTACTGACTCTAAGGAAGCCAGATTTAAGGGTAAATATTCTATATTTTGATTTCCGGTAGTTTGCCGGATATACGCGATCGCGCTGGTGGCTTTTTTCTGGCAACGACAAGCAATAAAGACATGATATCCCAATTTAGCTAAACCCACAGATGTCATTAAACCCACACCAGAATTACCACCAGTCACGAGACAAACTTGCATAAATTAATGATTTTTTTGATGATTGTGAGAGCTATTATAGCACTCACGTTGCACCCCATTGACTTTCTTAATTTACAAAAACCATTAATTTTATTGCCTCTTCCTTCTTCCCTCTTCCCTCTTCCCTCTTCCTTCTTCCTTCTTCCTTCTGCTATATATGACTGTTAACGTCCTAATTTATTAGGGATACCGTCGCAGCCACCGGGAATCGTTTCGCGGGATTTAGAGCCACACCAAGCACAACAATAATAACGGGCTTCATCGGATAATGATTTCACCGCGGAAAAGTTAACATTTTCTACTACTGTGCCCGTATGAACACCTGTTGAATAGTTTGGTGTATCATGGCGATTACGAGGGGAAGATGTTTCTGCAGATCCATAAAAGAATATCGTACCTTTGAGATCGGAGCCGGCTAAATTCGCGTCATATAAAATAGTACGAGATAAATTTGCTCTTCCCAAATCGGCTCTTCGTAAATCAGCCCGAAGTAGATTGGCTTCACTTAAATCTGTCCAACGTAAATCGGAGCCTGCCATATTAGCTCCAGCTAACATTAATCCGATATCAATGACTCGTAATCCTTCTAAACGATCCTCGGAATAACCGCCATTTCCATCTAATATGGGACGGCCTAAATGTTTATCACGTTTCAAGGGGGTTAATAATTTTGATTGTGATAAAAATCGGAGGATTTTCGCTTTTCCTTCGGCATCAACACTGCCTAAAATTGCCGCGGTGCGTCCTTCGGCGAAAGCTCTTTCTTGAGGCCAATCTTCTAAAAATCCATTATCATCTAAGGCTAAATCTACTACTCCTTGAAAATAAGCATCTATGGTTTGTTGTTGGGTAATGCGATTTTGTTGAATTGTTAAATCTTTGGATATGATATATTGCCGCCACGCGACATAAACCGCGATAATTGCTATTAATAATTGTCCCAGGGCTCCGATTAATTCGGCTAAGGAGCCGATCGCGTCCCAATTGACTTGAATATGACGGCCTCCGGGGGCATCTCGATCGCCACTTAACATTAATAATCCCACAATTCCTGAGATTAGTCCTAAACAGGATATCGCGACGGTGCGCCAAGGTGCGGGTACTAATTGAGTCCAGACTTTACCCCAGGTTGGCCATAACATTGATAAAGCGAGAATAATGGAGATTAAACCGCTAATTAGTGCCATCCAAATATTATCTAACACTAGAGAAAATAACATCACCGCGATCGATGATAATATCAGGATTGAGACAATACGTTCTAGTGATGTTGATTGACGAGAAAGAGTTAAATCTGTTGAATTTAGCTCTATTGTTTTCAACATTTCATTGCGACTAATGTCTGAGGTAATCATATTAGAGAGTGAGTCATAACTCTTCCCATTGACGTTTGATTCTGCTGGTGCGGTTTGGGGTTGAGGAGTATTAGATTCGTTTGACATGATTCTTGGTTAATCTAATTTGGGGAAATTATTAATGGTTATTATGACACAGAAGCTATTTTTTGACAATATAGCGGTCCCTGGGATTTGAGTTATGATGAAAGTAGAGCCCCGAAACCGTTATTTTTACCAAAATACTTTATTCCTACTCTCAATATCGCTAAAAAAACCGATTTTTTTGATCCGAGTCTGTAATTAGAGAAACCAAGTTTCTTTAGTCAATACCTTTTAAAAAAGCTTAATTCGTAGGTTGGGTTGAGGTCCGTGCGCGATCGCGAACGCACCAAACCCAACATATACGAAACCCAACATATTCGAAGTTGGGTTTCTTGTTGGGTTTCGCTACCCTCAACCCAACCTACAAAAAAACTACACTCAACTTTTTGGGTTTCTTGTTGGGTTTCGCTACCCTCAACCCAACCTACAAAAAAAGCTTAATTCGTAGGTTGCGTTGAGGTACGTGCGCGATCGCGCACATACCAAACCCAACATATAGCATTTTTAAATGAGATGTAAATGTGGAACGGACTTTAGCCCGTCACAGGCAAGATGCCTGTGCCACAAGTTTCACCTCTGAAATGGAAACACTATATACGAAACCCAACATATACGAAACCCAACATATTCGTTTTTGGGTTTCGCTACCCTCAACCCAACCTACAAAAAACTCGGTAAAAAAAACGATTTTTTTAGTTGGAATCAGTAGTGAGTTTTCTGTTTTGATAAGACTGGAATAAATATATCATAACTGTGATAGTAATCACAAGAAAACTACTAATAATTAAACCAAGAGATAGGGTTTCTTTTGCTCCTAATGCTACTTGAATTTGTTGCCAAAAAAGGATAGTAAAAAGCCAGGTAATTTCTAATTTTAACCATTGGAGGAGAGAGAGGGCTAAAAGATATTGTTTTCTGGCATTTTCTGGGGTGATTTTTACGGGATAATTAAATGTGTGGGGATATCTACTAATAATGATGAAGACGGTATTTAAAACGAACGCGACAACTGGGAGTATCAAAATCGTTACTTTCGCACCCCACGCGTCAGGTTTTCCAGTGATGCCAAAATGGATGGGAACACGATCGCGCAAATCGGGCCAAACTAGAAACGCGATCACAACACAGCACAAAAGTCCCGCGATCGCGCCTAATTCCAGTAGAATGTCCACCCAGGAAAGGGGGAATCGTAAAATGGGACGAGGTTGAGGTTGATTCGGTGTCATAAATTGTAAATTTCCATTAAGATTTAAGATAAAGACAGTGTTGTTTTAATCGTGCCCCGGTTCAAGAGAGCAATTCCATGACAAGTACCATTACTGTTGAGAAGAAAAAATTAGAAAAACCACCGCTGACGATTCATACTCTCGGCGATCGCGCACTTCGTCAACCCGCCAAGCGTGTCGCGAATGTCGATGACGAAATTCGTCAGTTGGTACGCGATATGCTTCAAACTATGTATAGCGCAGATGGGATAGGATTAGCCGCGCCCCAAGTAGCCGTACATAAACAAGTGATCGTGATTGACTGCGAGCCTGATAATAGCGCGAACCCTCCTTTAATCTTAATTAACCCTAGCATTAAGGCTATGGGCAAGGATGTCTGTATTTTCCAAGAGGGCTGTTTAAGTATTCCGGGGGTTTATCTGGAAGTGAAACGCCCCGACGCGATCGAGGTTTCTTTCCGAGATGAAAATGGACGCCCTAAAACTATTCAAGCTACGGAATTATTATCCCGCGCCATTCAACATGAAATGGATCACCTCAATGGCATTCTGTTTGTGGATCGCGTGGAGAATAAGTTAGCTCTTACTGATGAATTAGTCAAACATAAATTCTCTCCCAAGGCGGTTAAACCTCTATGATGACTCCCAAAAGTGGTGTTTTTTTGTTGGGATCTTGTATTAGCGCGATCGCGGCAGTCGGCTCAATTTTCGAACTTTCTTCAGGAGCTCCTGATTTAGGAAATGTAGTTACTGGTACAATCCTGGCTCTGAGTATTCCTCTCGCGGCTTTTTTATTTTATGCCGCGGTCCGTGATGCTAGAGCCAATCAGTAAATTTCGGGAATAGGGAATGGGTAATAGGGAATAGGTAATAGCTAATAGGTAATAGCTAATGGGGAATAGGTAGTGGGTAAGGGGTAATAGGTAATGGGTAATAGGTAATGGGTAATAGG
>JBEDKD010000346.1:0-18696 GCA_041172365.1 Cyanobacteriota bacterium
GTCCCCAGTCCCCATTCCCCAACCAGTTCTCTCAAAATGGTGTGAAAAGTCATGGCAAATTTAAAGGCAATTCGTGACCGAATTAAGTCGGTAAAAAACACTAAAAAAATTACTGAGGCAATGCGTCTAGTGGCCGCGGCCAAGGTGCGTCGCGCTCAAGAACAGGTAACGGCTAGTCGTCCTTTTGCTGATCGCTTGGCTCAGGTTCTTTATAGTTTACAAGCGCGTTTACGTTTTGAAGAGGCTGATTTACCTCTGTTGAAAAACCGGCCTGTTAAGTCTGTAGGGTTGTTAGTCATTTCAGGCGATCGCGGTTTGTGTGGTGGTTACAATGGTAATATCATCAAACGGGCAGAATCTCGGGCGAAGGAATTAAAAGCAGAAGGGGTAGATTATAAGTTTATCTTGGTAGGACGGAAGGCGATTCAATATTTCCAACGTCGTAATGCTCCCATTGATGCAACTTATTCTAATTTAGAGCAAGTTCCCACCGCGGAAGAAGCGGGTCAAATTGCCGATGAATTACTGTCGTTATTCCTATCAGGAACGGTGGATCGGATTGAGTTAATTTATACGAAGTTTGTGTCGTTAATTAGCTCTCGTCCGGTGATTCAAACCTTGTTACCATTAGATCGGCAAGGGTTAGAACCCCATGATGATGAAATTTTCCGTTTAACGACAAAGGGCGGACAGTTTCAAGTGGAACGGGAGAAGGTGACATCGACTTTGAAGGCGTTACCGAGAGATATGATTTTTGAACAAGATCCTGTTCAAATTCTCAACGCGTTGTTACCGCTTTATTTGAATAATCAATTATTGCGGGCGTTACAGGAGTCTGCTGCGAGTGAATTGGCGGCACGGATGACGGCGATGAATAATGCGAGTGAGAACGCGAGTCAGTTAATTGGCACGTTAACGCTGTCGTATAATAAGGCCCGTCAAGCGGCTATTACTCAGGAAATTCTGGAAGTTTGCGGCGGCGCGGAAGCTTTGAAGTAAACGGTTAAGGTTTTTTCCGCAGCACAACCCGGTTTCATCGCGAAGCCGGGTTTTTTTGTTTGTGATAGCAGAAGGAAGAAGGAAGAAGGAAGAAGGAAGAAGGAAGAAGGAAGAAGGGGAAGGGGGAAGAGGGGCGCGATCGAGTCATTGCCCCCAAAACTCATAAAAGCATAGATATCTGGGCTTTTGAAAATTAGCCTTAATCCTTAGAAAGCTGATAAATCAGTGTCAGGTGTACAAAGGCATTTTTCAATGAGATGTAAATGTGGAACGGGCCTTAGCCCGTCACAGGCAAGATGCCTGTACCACAAGTTTCACCTCTCTTATGGAAACACTCCCACAGACAACCTCGGCTCGATCCGCGACACCGCCGTGTTGGGTAGCCATGTTTGCAAGTATCTATTGATTACCCGAAATATTATCTCAACAAAATTCAGAAATTACGAGCATACCGAAAATAGTCGATTTTGGACTATTCTAAAATCGACTTTACCCTTCTAGTAGAGAAACAGAAGGGGGTATGAAAAAATCTATCTTTTCAGAAGATTACAAATTCTTCCTCAAATTGCTGCGTGAAGTACGAGAGCGTGCTGGACTTACCCAAGAACAAATCGCAGAAAGGCTGGAAACCACTCAATCCATTATCAGTAAATGTGAGCGAGGTGAGCGAAGACTTGACATTGTTGAGTTAAAAACCTGGTGTAAGGCACTTGATATCCCCCTTTCTGTTTTTATTGCTGAGTTTGAAAAAGCTCTTGACAAAGGGGGTAAATAACTGTGCAGGAAATCATAGATCGATTAATCGCATCTGAGCGTTTCAGTATGACATCGCTCTATAATAGCGTTTGGTCAATTTTTTCTACTAATGAAGCAATTGCCGACAGCATTAGCATTTTGATGGCTCACTCCCACTTCAGTAACAAGAGTAAGAAGAAATACAAACAACTTGCCTATGGAATCCTACGCCATACTTTCTTGATTGAATTAGCAAAGCTTCCTAAAGTGGAAACAACTAAGTTTTGTACTCGTTGGGATTCACAACTTAATGGAGACCCAAGAGAATGTTCTTTTGAAGAATGTTTAGAAATTGCACAGGAGCTTATTTTAAAACTTACAAGTGGCTGGATTAATACTCCTAAAAATTGGGAAGTGCTGGATCTATTTTTCTCTCATGGTATTCTTCCATACGAATTACCGATTGACTACTTAGAGCGACCGACAATGAGTGAGACATTTACCAAAATCCACAGAAAAGGCAATATTGATTGGATGGTTGATGAAAATGTTATTAGGACGCTTAAACTGCGAAAGTATCTCATTGATCCTCAAACCAGCCCTGATGCCGAGTTTTTCAAGAAGGTACTCGATGACAAAATTAAAATTAAAACATATTTGACAGATCGCGTCTTGACGGGCGATCATAAAACCAATCGAGAAAAACGATGGGAAGTCCATCCTAATTCAGTTCATTTTGCTCTCAGGCGGGTATGTATCGCGATTGAATATGAGCTGGTGACGCAACTGTGTGCATTTAAAGGATTTCCAGATAATTTCCGTCATATACTTCTTGAGCAAGAAATTCTTCCTCAAGAAATGGAAATAACTAGATGTCCTATAACTTTAGAACCACTTATATTTCAGGATTTTCAAGAAGAATTGATGAACCCTACACACGGAAAATCAAACTTCCAAGTTGGTCATCTTAATCCTCTTAAGCTTGATGATTCAAATAGCCTGATGTCTGGTCATACACCAGAAAACATAAGCTGGATCTCGGCAAATGGAAACAGGATTCAGGGGAGCATGAGCCTCGAAGATGTACGAAGTCTGCTGAAACAGATCACTCATAATTATGAAAATGAGGGCTTGATATAATGCTTAAGCCCCTGCTACTGCTAACCGGGCTTTCTTTGCCAATTCTCTAGCCTCAACACGGTCATTGATAACTATTCTGACCATTTCTGTAATCTCCTGGCGTAGTTTCTCCGATTTGGGAATTGGTAGTACAAGTTCATTAATTCTTTCACCAAGACTATCAATGATATCTTGTGTAAACTGTTTAGACTTTACTTGACGCTGAACCACTGGAGAACTTAAAACCGCAAGTAGAAGAAACGGATTTAGGTCTAAATTGTTAGGCATTACACGAATCTTGTATAAATGACTCTGATAAATAATTTCACAATCATATTCGGTTATAATCGCGCAAGTTCCGATTAAATAAGACCCATCTTTAACCATCAATATGTCGTTAATTTGAATATCTTGTTTTTTCTTCAAAGATTCAAAAAAATGTCTATCAACACCATGTTTTGGATCAGCTTTCAATTCCCAATTGCTAATATCGGAAGTTCGTATAAATGGAATATCTCCAGTCCCATAAGCCAGCTTACCTAGTTCATCTCCAGTCGAAACCCTTAGCACTCCGTCTTCAACAAGTTTCCCAAAAGTTACCAAGTTATGACTCTTTTCTAAGGACATCAGGTTTTCATTGACTTGAGGATCATAATATCTAGGACATAATACATTTGAGCGCACTGAATCAAGATCGATTAAAAAGCCAAGACTAGACTGATTAAAAGCTTTGTTCTTTTTTGCTAGTTTCAGATTTTCTCCTATTTTTGGTAAATCATTATTATCAATGACTTTGGCACGGGAGTCTTGACCACACCATTTAGCTTCCGCCATGAAGATAGTAGATTTATCTTGGGAATTGCCTCCCTTTTTTTCAACTACTAGAAGGCAGGTCTTTGTATGTGTACCACCTTTCCCAGAAGTTTTAAACAATTCTTCTGGCATACCAATCACAGCTTGAATATTGCTTTTTTCTAAAATATATTCAACCACGTATCTATAGGACTTATTTGATAAAATGCTTTCGGGCAGGACAATTCCCATCCTTCCACCAACCTTTAACAAAGAGAGGCATCGTTCAACAAAGAGAACCTGTGGAGGTACTTGATTTCTTATTTCTGATGTGGGAATCCATTTGTCGAGTGCGGGATAGAATTTCCATTTCCGAGCCAACTGAAACTTATCTAATATTTCAGGTCTCGCGGCAACGATGTTAACGCCAAAAGGTGGATTGGCTAGAAGTACATCAAAACCTTCGGTATCAGCCTTTTCTCGAAGGGATAAAAGACCATTCTGTAGTGCCAGACTATCACCACATAGAATATTAGGATGTCCACCTGTTAGAAGTGAAATATGGAGGTTGGCAAGATTAACCAGATAATTATCTTTGTCGATGCCAAAAAATGTTTCCGTCGCGAACTTAGAAATTTCTTGTGCAGAAAATCCCTCTTCAATCCAGTAACGGGAAACTGAAGTCAAAAATCCTCCCGCACCACAAGCCGGATCAATAATTGACTCCCCTGGTCTGGGATCAACTGCCTTAACCAGCAAATCAGTAACAGAACGAGGCGTAAAAAATTGACCAGAATAACTTTGAGATTCACTGCCAACGAAAACTTCAAAGGCATCACCGATGGGATCGCTTTTCGCATCAATTAGCGAAAAAGAACAATCAGTTATCACCCGGTAAATTGTTTCATTATCTAGCAGAATTTCCGATTGTGAATTATAAATGTTGGGAAAATCTTCTCGGACTTTGGCAAATATGCTGTGAATAGTTTTTGCGTACTCTATTGAAGTCTGCTCTGTCTGAAGGGGGGGCACAAGTTTGAGTTCTACATAGAGCTTACAAAATAGACATTTAAGAAGCTCATCTAATAATGTTTCATCACGAGTTGCACCAACAAACTGCCCAGCTAAATAATTGCGAAGACTTCTGAAAATCTCCTTGGGCGTGCCTAGTCCATGAATTAGAGCGAGTTGTCTAACATCAGATTTTGCTGAACGCTTTGCCATAGTATCTCTACATCATCTGTTTCTGGTTGAAAACAAAACATATCCTGTATACGGCAAAAAAGCAAGCGCAATTCAGACAGATTCTTCCCATAACCTAAATCTATATCAGGGATTGAAACTTTCTCACGGGTTCGGTGAAACAGCCCGATCGCGCTCATCATGAAATTTCTGACTCAAACGTTGCTCACAATAATACAGACACCAAAATTCGGCTATTTCTCACAACTAAACCGAGCCATTATCGTCTAAAAACATCTGTGTTTATCTGCGTTTATCAGCGGTTTCAAAAAAATAACTCTCTCATGGCAAGCCGATCACGGGAACAACCGGATCGCGTTGTGCAGGAGTTTTTGGCAATTTTGAGTCAGCAGTAGGCATCGCAGCACCCTATTTATGGCTTTTTATCTCAAGTCCGATTAATGATAATATTGAAGAGGGCGGGTTTACTGGCTCTCTTGCTTCTCCTTAAGATATTCGTGAACCTGCCCCCAGCTTTATTCGGTTTATTTAACCGGACTTGATATTACTAAAAACCGATTTTCTTATCGGTACTCTCCAATCCCAAATCCCAAATCCCATGAGTCGAGTTATTATTGTTGGTTGTGGTATTGTTGGGGCAGCGATCGCCTACGAATTAAGTAAGGACCCTTCCTTAAAAATTACAGTTTTAGATAAACAAGAACCCGCCCTAGGTGCTACGGGTGCGGCCTTGGGCGTTTTAATGGGAATTATTAGTCAAAAAGTGAAGGGGAAAGCATGGGAATTACGTCAAAGTAGTATGACGCGTTATGAAACTTTAATCCCTGAATTAGAAGAGAAAACCGGCCATAAAATACCTTTTAATCGTCAAGGGATTTTAATGCTTTGTTTCGCAAGTGAAAGTGTTGATAATTGGTCACATTTGGTCGCGACTCGTCATCAACAGGGTTATGATTTGGAAATTTGGGATCAAGAAAAAATACGCGATCGCTGTCCCCATTTGAAGGTGGAAAACACGATCGCGGGTATTTATTCCCCCCAAGATCGACAATTAGATCCGACTCTTTTGACTTTAGCCTTAGTCGAAGCTGCAAAACAAAATGGAGTCGAATTTCAATTTAATGTCAATGTTTTAGATACCACTCCTAAAAGCCTTTCTACAGGAGATTATGTGATCAAAACAACGATCGGAAATTTAAAATGTGATTGGGTAGTTGTGGCCGCGGGCTTAGGTTCCACTCCCTTAACTTCTTCTTTAAACGAGTCGATTGATATTCGTCCCGTCTTAGGACAAGCCTTACATTTACGTTTAGAAAAACCCCTAGGAAATCCCGATTTTCAACCCGTAATTACAGGCAATGATGTACATATTGTTCCCTATCTTAATCCGTCATCTCCGATCCAAGAATATTGGCTTGGGGCTACAGTAGAATTTCCCCAAAATGGGATAGAAATGTTGGCTCAACAGGACAGACTAGAGTCTGTTTTACAGGACGCGATCGCGTTTTGTCCAGCATTATCAGAAGCCAAAATTATTAAAACATGGTCGGGATTACGTCCCCGTCCCGAAGGGCGACCCGCGCCTGTAATTGGTCAACTTCCGGGCCATGAAAATATCTTAATTGCCACAGGTCATTATCGCAATGGTATCTTATTAGCCCCCGCGACGGCCCAAGCAATTTGTGACGCGATCTTGTAGGTTTTGTGGCGGGAAAATTGTCATTTTTCCGGGTAAAGAAAATAATGAACCACAAAGGCACAGAGGACACAAAGAGGGGTGATTTTCTATTACTTTGAGCTAATGGGAATCAACAGAAGAAGTCGTAGGGGCGGGTTGATCTGTATCTTCAAAACATAACACGAATATAGGTGAACCCGCCCCTGTCAAGAAAATAATGAACCACAAAGACACAAAGACACAAAGAGGGCGAATTTTCTATTACTTTGAGGTGATTAGAATCAACAGAATGAAGAAAAAGGGGCGGGTTTATCTGTATCTTCAAAACATAACACGAATACAGGTGAACCCGCCCCTACAGTCTTTTCTTTCCTCTGTGTCCTCTGTGCCTTTGTGGTTATATCATTAGCCCTAGGTTGGGTTGAATAAAATAGGGATTTTCGCGACAACTATCTTTCTTTATTCAACCCTACCTACTCTTATTCCTCTTTGGTTGTTTTTGCCTCCAAATTTTCCAAACGACTTCTTAATTCTTGATTTTCTTTCTTTAGTTGATCAAATTCTTCTCGTAACTTTTTCACGGCTTGATCGGAGCCCACTTTTTTCTGGACTTTTTGCACCGCTTCCTCCGCGATGCGACGTACACGCCCATCGGAGGTTTGTTCCGATAAGGTTTGCAAAATACCGATCGCGTTGGGTGTTTCCATTTGTCCTAACGCGTTCACCACCGCGACTTTTGTTAAGAAAAATGTTTCCCGTGACAGTTCACCTAAACGCTGTAAAATGCGCTCTAAATTAGCCGAAGTTTGTCCCGTTGAAATTTTACCTAATGCGCGAATTGCCCCTAACCGTAAGGCTTGGGGAGTCCCCTGAGTGGTATATTTGAGAATCAGGTTTAATGCTTCTTCCGATGTCTTCATTGCCGAAAGTCCCGCGATCGCGCCGCCACGCACTACCTCATTCCAACCTTCTCTTTCCTTCAAAACAGTTTTTAATAATTTAAGTACCTGTTCATCCGTAGGTTTATCTTCCAAATTAGACGCGGCAATTTCACCAATAGCAGTCACCGCGGAGGCTTCTACATAATAACTGGGATCACCCTTTTCGACTAAGGGTTTTAATGCCTTGTAACTCTCATTCGTTTTAATATTGGCTAAGGCATTAACCACCGCCCGACGCACCCGTGCTTCTTTATCTTTTAACCCATCTTCTAAAGCCTCAAAAGCTTGATCGAGTTTAATTTCTCCTAACTGTTTGGCTACCTCAACACGCACCCCCCAAAATAGCTCATCTTTTAAGGATTTTGCCAAAGCTTTTACCGCGTCTAACCCCCCTTTTTTCCCTAATGCTTCCGCAGCATAAATACGAGAAATCGGATCGGGATCGAGTTTTAATTGTGCCTTTAATTCGGGAAGCGGATACTCTAAGGTAACAGTTTTGAGATAATTATTGCCTAAGTCAAAACTGATATACGCGGGTTTTTCGGCTAAGGGGAAATAAAAACTTTGTTCCCGTTCGTGGATACGCACTGTAAACACTTTACGAGTAGCATTGCCGTTTTCGTCTTCGGCTTGAGTATAACCAAAACCAATGGGGATTTTTAGATCAAATAGTTCCTTATTCCCGTTGTTGTTACTGTCTTTGACTTGGGTTTGAGTAACGGTAAGTTTGGCTAATTTACTATCAGCATCCCAGGCATAAGCTACTTTATAATCAGGATGACCACCCCGATAAACGTATTGGTCAAAAATGAATAATAAATTGTGTCCCGTTGCTTTATCGATCGCGTTTAATAAATCAACAGTTTCCACAGTTTTATGGGCGTTATCTTTGACAAAGGTTTGAATGGCCTTTAGGAAAAGTTTTTCCCCTAATTCCGTGCGAATGATATGATAAACACAGGCTCCTTTTTCGTATAAATGACGATCGTACAGTTCAATGGGTTCTCGATAAACATGAGTCACAATCGGACGACGATAACGGGAACTATCTTCCTCTAAATAATTGCGGGTTTCATTTAAACGATAATACGCGGCTTCTTCTTTTCCATATTCATTTTCTGTCCAAAGCACTTCCGAATAAGTGGCCATTCCTTCTTTGAGCCACGCGTGAGACCAATGTTTGATTACTACCAGATCGCCAAACCATTGATGGGCTAATTCATGGGCGACTAAACTTTCTGTATTGCGGTTATCGGTTGAGGCGCGTTCATCTAAAAGACAACGATCGGTTAATAGGGTTGTCGATGTATTTTCCATGCCGCCAAAAATAAAATCATCGACACAGACTTGCGCGTATTTAGGATAGGGATAAGGATAACCAAAGGCTTCACTAAAAAATTCAATCATGCGAGGAGTTTTACTCATGGCACGTTTGCCATCTTCTTCCCTTCCTTTCTGCACATAATAGTTAACAGGAATAGTGCGAGTCACTTCCCCTCTCGCGTCTATTTCTTGCCATTCATCTTTGATTTCAGCAAAGTCACCCACTGCTAATGTCATTAAATAAGTCGGATGAATTTCTTTTTGATACCAATGATAAATTTTCCCATCGCCCTTGGTTTCCGTGTGTATTAATTCACCGTTAGAGATCGCGAGATATTGTTTAGGAATCTCGACACGAATTTCCGAAGTTGCTAATTGGCCAGGGTAGTCAAAACAGGGAAACCAATAACGGGAGTCTTCGTCTTCCCCTTGGGTCCAAACTTGGATTTCTTTATTGGGATAATGTTTATCAGGGGCGATAAAATATAAACCTCGTTGTGGTTTTTCTACGGAATAAGAGATCGCGATCGTTAAAGGATGATCGGTTTCGGTGGGTTCCTGTAAGTAAATATTTAATTGTTCACTATCGTAGTCAAATTTTTGTTTATTTTCGCCAATTTTGACCGATTTAATATTAAGATTAACTGCATCAAGGGTTAATTGAGTAATACCACTGCGAATGGGGTTGAGACGAATACTACAAGTCCCTTGAAAACTTTGATGGGGAATATCGAGAATAATATCTAGGAAAATATGCTCTACTTGCCCAGGGCGATCGGGGTTATAATGGGGACGCGAGCCCGGTAACTCAAAGGATTTACGACCATTGGTGTCTGTGTCGAAGTAGGATTTTAACATGGGAATATTGAGGAGTTATGACGTACAAAGAGATATCTTGATAATTATAGCTGATCTGCGGGCTTTTACCAAGAAAATTTTACCCGATGACTTTCCTGGGGTTTTCACTCAAGATTTATTGTTAAGATTTGATTAAGATGACTGACTTTTTCTGTCCCTAAGTTAATTTGGGGATGGGGATTTTGGCTAGAATTGTAACTCTAGGGCTTCTTTGATTTGAGTGATATTCCCATCGTTAATACCCCGGAGGGAGTCATCTGTCGGATGAAGGGTATCAATGTAAATCATGGCCTTGATATTTACTCAAAAATTGGGCCGATTGTGTGCGGGTATTGATCGCACCATCAATATCAAGAAAAAGATGAATTTTGGGCATGAGGGTTGGGGAATAAGAAGGGATAGAGTCGGAAGACTCATCGGGGCAGTGATCTCTAAATTTTAGTCCTGGGTTTGATTTTCAACGTGATCGGAAAAATATCGAGGGAAGACTTGTTTAAGAGATTTCTGACAACCCTATTATTCTCAGCCCCTCACCTCGTCTTGGCAAGGGGGAAAAATTTTTGTAGATTCCCTTTTTCCTTTGCTAGAATGGGATTGAGGACAAAAAACTTACCCTGTCATGGCAAAAGGCAATTAATACCCATGTACCAGTCACGAATTCGTCCCCTATTCAGGGCTAAACCTAGAAGAAAACGAGTCATCCCATAAACAACCACAGAAACATGATTTCTGCACCTCTGATACTGTTGCACCTTGTCAACCTTGTATATGGGATTGGGAAGAAGAGACAGGGGGAAAAATCCTCCTCCTTAGTCCATCTAAAATAGTGGCATAGATCCACAACGAGCTCTTCTGCCCATCACGGAAGCTGATAAGTAGAAGCCATCAATGTTGTGACACATCTTCTCACCAAGACTCAACTGATTACAAACGTTGGCACAAGGAGACTATCATGTTTAACCACTCACCAAAAATTATTAGTTTAGTTTGGGCAGTCCCTCTACTTCTTTGTCTCTGTGTGACAGAAAGTAAGGCCGCGATAAATAAGACTATAATAGAAAATACAAGTGACGGCGCGATCGCGTCTTCGTGTTCCCAGATGCAGCCCCTTTCTGACATGAATTTTATGACGGGGAATAATGAAGTATTAACTTCTTCTGTGGGAAGCGAAAATCGCACAAAAATTTCCAAAATTAGTTCAGAGCAATTGGCCCAAGGATTAGAAATTACGATCGCGGCTCGCCCCGATCAACAAACAAAAAAATGTCGGATCTTGGGAGATTGTTAAATTGTTAAAGTTAAGGATAAAACCATAATATATCTTGAATAGAAGGACAGATGACAATGATGAATCAACAGGGAAAACTAGAAGCCCAGAACCCCAATCAAAACGAAAATTCCTTACATCGCCTTTCGCGAACTTTGAGAATGTCAGAGGGGCAATTTTCCCTAATTTTAGCCCGTTGTAATTATGTACATTTACAACAAGAAATGGTTCAAGAACTTCATCAACGAGTCCCTGTCCCTATTCGAGAGTTTGTTTTACCCCCTAATATCAAAACTCTTTACAGCGCGATCGTCTCGGAAATGAAAGACAAAGACTCACAAGCCTTAATGGTATTTGATTTAGAAAAAATCAAGAGCATTGATCAAGTCCTAATTGCCGCGAATAATATGCGCGAAGAGTTTCGCAATAGCTTTAAATTTCCCTTGGTATTATGGGTGAATGATAGGGTTTTGAAAAAGCTGATGCGACTCGTTACAGATATCGAAAGTTGGACAACAACGGTGGAATTTATCTTAAGTCCACCCGCCTTAATTAATTTTCTGGAAACTCAAACAGAAGCGCTTTTATCCGCGTTATTAGAGCGGGGGGTTTGGCGACAAGCCAATTCCGAGATATTGGGGGCAGAAATTTGTCAAGAAATTGAGTCCGCGATGCAAGATTTACCCAAATTTAATGTCACTTTAGCCCCGGATTTAGAAGCAAAAGTTTTATTCCTCATAGGCCGAGATAAAGTCGCATCTCATCAGTTAGAAATTGCGCTAACAAATTATCAAAAAAGTTTACAAATTTGTCAAGAAGAACGTCAAAACAATTATCCTACAGAAGATCCGACTATTTCCTTCTTATTTGAAGGATTAATTTTATTTTTTATAGGTTTGTGTCATCGTCGTATCGGGGAAGGAAAAAAAACCGAAAATCAATCAGATTGGAGACAAGCAAAAGCATATTTTCAGCAAAGTTTAGAAATTTTTGCCGAAGCCAATCGGGAAGATTTAGTCTCTCAATATATTAATCAATTGGGAGAAATATTAGTTTTATTGCAAGATTGGGATGAACTCTGGGATGTGGCAATTAAGGGACGTTCTTTACATCAAAATAGAGGAGAATCATCCCAAATTGACTTAGCACAATCATATATTTTTTTAGCGGCTGTTGCCCTCCAGAAAAAAGAGTGGGAAAATGCCAAAGAATGGTCAAAAATTTCTCTGGAAATTCTGGAGAAAATCGAAATTACTAGCGAAAAATATCCATCTTATCGACAAAAAAAAGCCTTATATCTGTTTGTATTAGCCCAAGCGGAAGAAGAATTGGGAATGAGATCACTGGCCCTTGAGCATTTAGAATTATCCCATGCCAACAGTCAAGCTAATTATTCTCCCCGACTGTATTTACATATTTTAGATAAATTAAGACAACTGTATTTTAAGAAAAAAGATTATCGAAACGCGTTCCAAATAAAACAAGAATATCGCAGCATAGAACATCTTTATGGATTTCGAGCTTTCATGGGTGCGGGACGTTTACAACCCCATCAAGAAATTATTAATACCTCCCTGGATTCTACCGATACTAATATTAGTATTTCCGATGAAATTAAAGCATCAGGGCGATTAAATGATGTCAATCGCTTAATCGAACGAATTAGTAGCACTCAGTATAAATTGACCATTATTTATGGTCAATCCGGGGTGGGGAAAAGTTCAATTTTAACCGCGGGTTTAGTGCCAGCATTAAAGGACAAAATTATTGATACCCGGGTGGTGTTTCCCGTAATTTTACAAGTTTATCAAGATTGGATACGCGACTTAAAACGTCAATTAACAACGGGAATAGAAGATCCTTCTTATCGGGAGATGCCAGAAATAATAGAATCAGGGGAAGAAGAAAAAAATAGTCCCGCAGTAATTTCTGATTCTTTGGCAAATTTGCCCGCTCTCGAAATCCGAAAAATGCTAGAATTGTTAGAGGAAAGAGCCGGAGAAAAAACCTTTGTTTTAATTTTTGACCAATTTGAAGAATTTTTCTTTGCCTGGAAAGAAAATCAAGAAAGAAAAGGTTTTTTTGATTTTTTGAGTCAATGTATCAATATCCCCTATTTAAAAATTATCTTTTCTATTCGAGAAGATCGACTGCATTATCTATTAGAATTTCATCGCAGTCAGTTATCATCCCAGGGTTTCAATAATGGTATTATTGAAGATATTTTAAATAAAAACATTCTCTTCTACATAGGTAATTTTATGCCCGAAGATACTTATAAACTGATCGAAAGTTTAACCCAAAAAACACAATTCTATTTAGAACCAAAACTGATCGAACAATTAGTAAAAGACTTAGCGGGAAGCGGGGGAGAAATACGGCCAATCGAATTACAAATGATTGGGGCCCAACTGCAAGAAGAAAATATTACCACCTTAGAACAATATCAGAAATTAGGAGAAAATCCTAAACAGAAACTGGTGGAGAGATTTTTAGAAGAAGTTATTCAAGACTGTGGTGATGAGAATAAATTTGCCGCCCGATTAGTTTTATATTGTCTCACCGATGAAGAGGAAAATAGACCCTTAAAAACTCGTCCCGAATTAAGTCAAGATTTAGATAAATGGCAACAGGCTCCACACTTAGATTTAGTTTTAGAAATCTTAGTCAAATCGGGATTAGTATTTCGTTGGACAGAAGAACCCACGGAATTTTATCAACTAGCTCACGATTATTTAGTGACATTTATTCGCCAACAACAGGAACAATGGGAACAGGAAAATATTGAAAAGTTGCGTCAAGATAATGCCGAAAATAAACTTGTCATTGCCAAACTTGATGAAGTCATTAAAGCTAACGAAAAACAACAAAAAGCCGAAACTCGTCTCAAGTTGTTCGCCATAGGTGGCGCGATCGTGATGAGTTGTTTAGCATTCTTCGCGTTGTATCAAGGACAACAAACCGAAAAAGCCAAAATTAAAACATTAGATTCGGGTTCAGAAGCCCTGGTTACGTCCCCTGATCGAAATCCCTTAGAATCCCTAGGAATTACCATTAAATTAGGAGTGGAATCCCAAAAAACAAATCTCACTCCAGAGTTGAAAGAATCGATCGCGCAACGACTCAGATATGCCGTGGCTTCTACACAAGAATTAAACCGGGTACAAGGAGATGCCAAAAGAGTATTAACCGTTAGCGTTAACCCCAAACAAGATATGATTGCTTCGGCGGGGAGAGATCAAAAGGTACATTTTTGGAATAAAAAAGGTGAACCAGTATTAGAAGAATATCAGGATAAATTTGACCATAAGAGTACCATTTATAGCATTACTTTTAGTCCCGATGGTCAATTATTGGCAACAGGAGCAGAGGATAAAAAAGTAAGAATGTGGAACCTCAAAACAGGTAAAGCATTGATCTTAGAGGATCATAAAAGTTCTGTAACACGAGTAGCATTTAGTCCCGATGGCAAAACTTTGGCAAGTGCGAGTGTAGACCAAAGCATAAAAATTTGGCGCGTGGTTGATGGTAAACTTTTGAAAACCTTAACAGGTCATGAAGGTTGGGTATTAGGTCTGAGTTTTCATCCTAATAATTCAAATTTGTTGACCAGTAGCAGTATGGATGGAACCATCAAACTCTGGACCTTAGACGGTAGTAAACCCACAAAAAACCAGAACGTTCCTAATGATACTTTTGTTTATAGTGTCGCGTTTAGTCCAGATGGTAATACAATTGCCTCCGCGAGTAAAGATAACACGATTAAACTTTGGGAGATGGAAAAACTGGGTCAAGAGAATAACCCAAAAACCCTGAAAGGTCATAATGATGAAGTGATTGATGTTAGTTTTAGTCCCGATGGTAATACTCTTGTTTCTGCCAGTGCTGATGAGACTCTCAAGCTGTGGAGTAAAAATGGTGTTTTATTAATGACATTACGGGGTCATCAAGATGATGTTAGATCTGTAACGATCGCGGCTGATGGTATGATTATCTCTGGCAGTCTTGATAAAACTGTGAGATTTTGGCGAACAGAAAAGACACCTTTAACCACAATTTTAGCCGGACATGGTGACTGGGTGTATTGGGTAAATTTTCGTTCTGATAGTAAAATTATTGCTTCTGCAAGTAATGATGAAACCGTGAAACTTTGGCTCCCCAATGGGAAATTACTCAAGACTTTAAGCGGTCATTCAAGCGCTGTTAGTGCCGTAAGTTTTGCACCAAAAGGAAACTTGTTAGCATCAGGAAGTCACAATGCCACGGTGAAACTCTGGACACTAGAGGATAAAGACCAGGGGGTAAATGTGATTAAGGAACAAACTCTTAATGGTCATAAAGATAAAATTTTTGGTCTGAGTTTCCGTCCTGATGGTGAGGTTCTTGCCTCCGCTAGTCAGGATCAAACGATTAAACTTTGGCAAGTCAAAAATGGTAATAACTTGCAAACGCTCACTCATAATAGCCCCGTTTCTAGTATTAGTTTCAATCCTAAGAATGGTAATATATTGGTTTCAGGGAGTGATGAGGATCAAAGTATCAAGATATGGAAAAATGATGGCAAACAGATGAATGAGTATAAGAAGATTAAATTAGATTTTCCTGTGACGGCCGTCGTGTTTCACCCGGAGGGTCAATTTTTTGCTTCAGTGAGTGATGATAATAAAGTGAGATTTTGGGATATTGAAGGGAGTTTATTGTTTCCCCCCTTGGATGCACATAAGGAAAAAATTTCATCTTTAAGTTTTAGTCCCGATGGTAAATATATGGTGACAGCCAGTGATGATCAGACGGTTAAACTTTGGGAATTCAATGGGAAAACGGTAACATTAAAAAAGACGCTGATCGGTAATTTTCAGGTTTTCAATGTGACTTTTAGTCGAGATAGTAAAATGTTGGCCTTAGCGAACCGTGATAAAACGGTGGTCCTTTGGCCTTTGGATAATTTGGAACTGAAAACTATTGTTGATAAGAGTTGTGAGTGGATTCAGAATTATTGGAACTCTAATAATTTAGAAAGTCCGAAAAATGATCCCACTCTTTGTGATAATTTAACAAAGGAAGAAAAAAATTAGGGAGCCAAATTTTATGAATAGTAACCCACCTACTCTTAAGGATCAAATTTTAAAAGGCTTGAACACCTTGTTAGTGGCCAATGTCTTTTTCGTATTATTTGCCTTTGCTTGGTTCGCGATCGCGCTTTTAGGTCGTTCTTTGAAGGTTAATTTAGGCTTTGATCTCTGGTATCAACTATGGCAACCCGTTTTTACTCCTGCCATTGGTTTGCTCATGGGAGGCGCTATACTCAGCGGTATTATTAGTCAAATTTCTCAGCGTCTCAAGTCTCAGTAATTTTTAGACATCTCCAAAAATTACTGTAGGGTAGGCATCTTGCCTGCCTTTGATCTGATTTTTAGGAGATGTCTTTTTTGATCACTTACGCAAAAAACTTCGGCACTGAGAAACCGGGTTTCTTGATAGCCATTTTTTGTAGGTTGGGTTGAGCGATACTTAACCCCTTGAAGATGTTGGGTTTGGAGCCTCAACCCAACCTACGAATCTAAGAAACTTATCCGAAAATATGATCATGACACTCGCGTGTGATTTACAATTTCACATAATTCGTCAACTGATTATCCCGTAAAAAAGACCCGATATATTAATTGAAAGACCGGGCGGTTAAAACCGCGGCTACACAGACGTTTGCGAGAAAGGCGCAAGCTGCGAAGGAGCGTAGCGTGCGCGTAGCCCCAAACCCGCCTCCGCTCTTTGAATTTCTTCAGTAGGGGCGAATGGCATTCGCCCAATCTTTGTTTGTGTAGGGGCGAATGGCATTCGCCCCATCAATCGCCCCATCAATCTAATAATAGAATATACAATTAATTTTGTGTAGGCACTTATGACAGTTAAATTACTGTCATGATCGGTTAGTCTATAATAAGGATACCATAGTTATGATAATATAGTAGATAAAAAAACACATCATTAGTCAGGATCTCAAATTAGGGTTAAAACCCAAAAAACTGAAGATAACTTCGTTTTCAAACAAATGAATATTTTGGCATTTTTTTCAGCATAAATATTCCTAAAATTACTCATTCTCTGTGCATAAATGCCACGGAAAATCGGTGAATTCACGTTGATTAATACCATCTATAAAAAAAATTGAGGATTTGAAAAATGCAATTAAATTTACGGGATTTTTTTCTCGCGTCCAATCCGGCAAAAACAATTAATTTAGGCAACCCCGACGACAGTAAATATTATATAGATTTTGCCTCAGTACGAGGTGGCAAAATCATCGAACAGTTAAAACGCACTATCACTCGTCTTTCCCCAGATGAGCCGACTTGTCAATTATTTACTGGACATATTGGGACTGGTAAATCAACGGAATTATTACGTCTTAAGGAAGAATTACAAAAAGAGGAGTTTCATGTTGTTTATTTTGAATCTAGTAAAGATTTAGATATGGCGGATGTCGATATCACTGATATTTTATTAAGTGTCGCCCGTCAAGTTAGTGATAGTCTGGAACAAATCAATATTAACTTACCAACGGCGAGATTTAATGCTTTACTTCAAGGGTTAGATGAGGTCTTAAAAATTCATCTTAATGGGGATTGTTTGGACTTAGGAGGAAGTAATAATAGTGATAAATTTAAGGGTTTATCTCTATCTTATGCTATTGGTAAAATTACCGATAAAGCGAAAGACGCGCCTAATTTACGTTCTCAACTTCGTCAGTATTTAGAACCACGGACGAATCTCATTTTGGAGGCGATTAATCAAGAGTTACTAGAGCCTGCAATTCACGAATTAAAAAAACATAGAAAAGCGGGTTTAGTGGTCATAATTGATAATTTAGATCGAGTGGAAATTTCCCTTAAACCTACGGGTAGAAGGCAACCGGAATATTTATTTGTGGATCGGGGGGAACAGTTAAAAAAGTTTAATTGTCATGTAGTTTATACAATTCCTTTAGTGTTAATATTCTCGAATAATTTAGGTCAATTAACGAGTCGTTTTGGGATTGATCCGAAAGTATTACCAATGGTTCCCGTGCGGTTACGGGATGGAAGTGACTGTTTAGAGGGATTAGATTTATTACGCAAAATGGTAATAAGACGTGCTTTTCCTAATCTAAATGGACAAGACAATTTAGAGTTAGTGATGGAGGTTTTTGATACACCGGAAACTCTCGATCGCGTGTGTCGAGTGAGTGGGGGTCATGTGCGAAATTTATTGCAATTAATTTATAGTTGTGTGCAAGAGGAAGATCCGCCATTAACCCGAACTATTCTGGAAAAAGTGATTCGGCAACGCCGTCATCAATTAACTTTAGCTATTGATTCTGAGGAGTGGGAATTATTGCAACAAGTGGCTAAATTTAAAAGTGTTAGTGGTGAGAGTAAATATCAAATGTTGTTACGCAGTTTATGGGTTTTTGAATACCGTTATCGCGATGATTATTGGTTTGATATTAATCCTATTTTGGAAAATGATTAATGAGGGAAGAAGGAAGAAGGAAGAGGGAAGAAGGAACAAGGACTCAGTCAGGGGTTAAAACCTCCGGGCGGGCGGGTTTCTGCTTAATTTGAAAATAGAGAGATTAAAAATTTTCTTCCGGCTTCATTGAGATTGTGGTACAGGCATCTTGCCTGTGACGGGCAAGATGCCCGTTCCACATTTATAGCACCCGCCAAGACGGTTAGGACAAAAAACGCCATCCCATCCTATGAGCTCTGTAGGGGCGGGTTCACCCATATCTGTGCCACCAA
>JBEDKD010000347.1:0-8662 GCA_041172365.1 Cyanobacteriota bacterium
ATGTCGTGGTGGAAAATCGTCAGAAGTCTGCGGAAGAGATTAAACAAATTGTGATTGATGATGTCCGGCAACATATTGGCTCTCAGAAGGTTTTTGATGATATTACTTTGGTGGTTTTGAAGCAGAAGTAAAGAGGCGCGATCGTGTCTGTGCCTGTCTGTGCGCGTACAGAAACCGGGTTTCTTGGAGATACTCATCACTCGATATTTTTTGAAGAAACCCGGTTTCTCTGGATGCTCTCTCGAAACGGGGTTTCTGATCGCAAAGAGCGCGATCGCGCCCTAGTGTCATTTTTTCTCCTCTTCTTTATCCCCTATTACCGATTACCCATTACCGATTACCCATTACCGATTTTCTCGCCAAATGCTATAATCAAAAAGGTCATTGTAAGAGGAGTAAAATTATGACTATCGCGCCCCAATGGTACAAGATAACCGCCTTTATTGTAGTAGTGGATCTCTTGATTACTCAAACCTTAATTCCGGGTCAAAAAATCCCCTTAGCCGTTGCACAAACCCCCTTTAAAGATATCCAAAACCATTGGGCACAAAGTTGTATAGAAGATTTAACCGAGAAAAAAATTATTCGTGGTTATCCAGAAGATAACACTTTTCGACCTGATATTCCCGTCAGTCGCATTCAATTCGCGATCCTCGTGCGACGGGCTTTCCCCAATGCTGCACCCTTTCGCAAACCGATAAATTTTATTGATATTCCTACTAATTATTGGGGCAAAACAATCATCAGAGAAGCTTATCAAGCTGGCTTTATTTCTGCTTACGTTGGTAGTATTTTTAATCCCAATGAACCGATTTTACGGTGGCAAGCATTAGTGGGTTTAACTAATGGTTTAAGATATGCCCCGACTTCTCCCAGTGTCGAAATTTTAACAACGACTTTTACAGATGCTTCCGATATTCCTGAATCGGCCAAAAATGGTATTTTAGCCGCGACAGAGCAAAAATTAGTCGTCAATTATCCCAATATTAAAAAGCTTAATCCTAAAGAATCTGCTACCCGTGCAGAAGTCGCGAGTTTTCTCTGTCAAGCCCTCTTAAAAAAAGAGCAAAAATCCTTAATTTCTCCTACTTATATTGCCCAACTTTCTACAGGTAATTTAACTCCCAAAACGGAAATAGTAGAATCAGGTAAGGTAAAAGCTGAATTTTCTTATGAACCCCAGGGAGAGGATGGGAAAAATTTTCGCGTAAAAATTACCCGTGAAGGTCAAGTTATTTTAGATGAACCTGTGCTTATTCCTACCCGTTTATCCACGAAAAATAATCAAAATTCTCCCCTGGAAGGTCTCTCAGAGGGTCGGTTTTTATCTTTACAAGTAAAGGATTTAGACAGAGACGGTGAACCGGATGTTTTACTGGATTTAGTGGGAAAAAATCAGGGGAAAAAGACTTGCTGCAATTATTCTTTTATCTATTCTTATGATCGCTCTAATAATAAATATTCTGTCTTGAAACATTCTTGGGGTAATTCGAGTTATGAATTAGTCGATTTATTTAGGGATAATCATTGGCAATTCAAAAGTGTTGATGAGCGATTTAATGACATTTTTACTCCCGGTGCTGATTCTCGTTCGCCTATTCGTATTTGGCAGTATAATAGTCCTGGGAAATTGGAAGATGTTACCAGATTTTATCCCCTCGCGGTTTATACTAATGCTTCCGAATTATGGGTAGACGCGAATACTCGTCTCAAGAATAATCAAGAAACTAAAGGGGTATTAGCTGCTTATTTAGCGACTAAATATTTATTGAAACAAGAAACGGAAGGTTGGCAATTAGTTCAACAGGTTTATCAAGGACGCGATCGCGCTGTGTTTTTCAGCAAACTGAAGCAATTTTTGGAAAATACAGGTTACGCGTCTGCGATTAGTCAACAACAACCGCCCCAACCAGTAGAAACACCGCAACCGAGTCCCATAGAAACACCGCAACCCACTCCAGTTACAACACCAAAACCCCAACCAAAACCGCCACAACCTCAAAATAAAGTAATGGCAAAATTAGAATTAATACAGACTTTCTCTGATGGAGATAATGAGATTAATTCGATCGCGCTTAGTCCCAATGGTAAACTATTAGTCAGTGGTGGCACTCAAGAAATTAAAATTTGGAATTTAGAAACGGGTGAAGTTATTAATACTTTATCAGGACATGGGGGCAAAATTTGGTCTTTAGCTTTTAGTTTTGATGGCAAAACATTGGTGAGTGGTAGTGGAGATGGTACGGTAATTTTATGGGATATAGATAGTGGCAAAATGAGCCAATCTTTTAATCATAAAGGATGGGTAAACACGGTGAGTTTTAATATTGATGCCAAATTTGTTTTGAGTGGTAGCCATGACAAAGGAATTAAAATTTGGGATGTCACGACGGGTAATTTAGTCGCGACTTTAGAGGGTAATATTCCCATGACGATCGCGGCTCAAGGCAGACTTTTAGCCAGTGGAAGTGAGGCAAAAACGATTAAACTTTGGGATATTCCCAAACAAGAATTATTTAAAACTCTTCCCCTGCCTGAAGGTTTTGGCGAAAATTTGCGGACTTTAGCCTTCAGTCGAGAAGGATTCATTTTAGCTTATGTGATGTCGGGGAAATCTCCTATTTTTATCTGGGATCTTCGCACGGAAAAAGTGATCAATTCTTCCGAAAGTAATCGGGAATTAGTCAATGGTTTGGCGATTAGTCCTAATAATCTATTCTTCGCGAGTAGTAGTCAAGATAATACTCTGAAATTATGGCATCTTCCCACAGGTAAATTGTTACAAACCGTTGAAGGATATGGCGCGATCGCGTGGAGTCGAGATAGTCAAATTTTAGCCAATTTCGGTAAGGATAATAAAATTCGACTCTGGCGTGTACAAACAATGGTAAAATAGACAGTAATTACCCAAAGCCCATAAAAACGATGAAAATCTGTGGGTATAAATCAGATAAATTCAGCGATTATGAGCAGGCATTGAGACTCAATTTCAGATATTTTGGAATCAGTTCTAAGCGCTCTTGATTTGAGATGGCCATCAGATGTAATACAAAATCACCAGGTTTGTAGGAGGTATGGGGAAAGCAGGAGTTTAAAGCTTTTTCTGGGAGAATTTTTATATGGTTTAAAAGGTGCAGATCGTTTTGAATCATGCCATTAATTACGCTTTGCTCATGGAAGTATTTATACGCGAAGTCATCGGCTTCGTGCCAAACTCGCGTTAAAAATTCTTTTGTCCACCGCGTATTTTTATACAGTAAGCTACCGCTGTTGAGATTAGGTTGATCGCGCACTCCAGAGTTAGACGCGTCAGAAGATGCGATCAGATCAAAACTGGAATGCTCGGCAATGATGTTTTCCAGTTTGAAACCATGATCCATGATGATCAAATCCGCGTCAATCGTCCACAAATAGTCATACTGCTCTAAGAGCTCCATCGCCATCTGAATTTTTTGCCACGTCAGGTGTCGGGGTTCTCCTTTTACTTCCGTCAAAGTTATCCACTCATAGCCGTGGCGTTTCGCGTATCTGGCATTATGATGCGCGATGTACTTCCAGAAATAATCAAGATCAGGGGTGGCGAAAGTGGCAACCGCGATCGCGGGTTTTGATGGAGATGGAGCCGGTGGGAGCATGGTCCCATAGTATAGGAGGGGAGTCATTGATCGTGCTGTCTAGTAATGAGATTAAGAAAGCCGCCAGGGACTAAAGTCCCTGTCTCATAGCTTAAGTCCTCTTCAGAGGACTAATTAACTTTAAAGTCGTACATAAGCCATGATGCCATTCAATGTCAGCCTTTGTGTGTCAGGATTGAGAAAGCTCAAATGCTGACTTTTGCACCAGCACGAAAAAGTTTTTTTCCTAGTCCTCTTCAGAGGACTTACGCTTTTAGGCAGGGGTTTTAACCCCTGACGGATTAATGATTTTACTACCCACTTAAAATCAACTATTAACTAACAGTTTAAACGGGAGTAGATTCAGTTTTCATGACATTGAGAACACGACGTAAAACCCCATTAATAAACTTATGACCATCATCACTACTATAGCGTTTAGCTAACTCAACAGCTTCATTAATACTAACCTGTTCAGGAATCCCTAAATATTGAATTTCTGCCACCGCGATCCGTAAAATATCGCGATCGACACGGGGTAAACGATCTAATTGCCAATCTACCATACCTTGAGTTAAAATAGCATCAATTTCCGAACGATTAGCACAAAAATTAGAGATGATTTGTAACGCGTAACTCCGTACATCTTGTTGATTTGTTAATTGTATGGTTTCGGGTAAATCCAGGGCTGATCCTAAACGATTAATCGCGGTTTGTGCTAAGTCGATCGCCTCATAAAGCATCGCCCTTGCTGTTTGAATATCCGCGGCACGAATTTCACTACTTAAAAGGCGATCGCTACCCCGTTGGACTTCCGAGGAAGCTTCTTTTAATTCTTCCTTTGCTTCTTCCGTGAGAGTGCGAATCGCCGCGATAATAAGATCATTGAGGTTTTTACTCTCTAAACGCTCTGGATTATTAGGGAGTTGACTAATTCCTAAAAGAGCAAGTTCACGGGAAATTTGACGAGATTTTCGCATAGCTGATAAATTGTATTTACATGGGGATGGGGAGGTGATGACAGGGAGGGTTAACAGCGCGATCGCGTTTTTTGAGGTAACACGAGGGAGTCGAAGCAGAAACCTTCCACACTCTGAAACTTAAATCCACAGAGGATCGTTACTTCCTTTAACTAATATTATCCCAGAAAAGGGACTAAGTTAACGATCAGTTTTTTTCTCAAGTTCCCAGTTGGGCTGTTGATAGGAGAGAAACCTCAAGGGAGTCAGATTTCCCAATCTGGGGAGAAAGTGTCTCCCAAAATTCAGATTTTTTATTTATATTCTAATTTTAAACGAGGGAATAAACGTTGTAAATTTTGCAGAGAGTGTTGCTGCCAAAAAATATTTTTAGAGCCAATAACTAACAGAGAAATATTACCCATACGTCGGACTTTAATCGTAAATTTAGACAAGGTATTAATGCCGGAACTATTCAAAAATTCTAATCTTTCCAAATTCAAAGTAATTAAGGGTGGAGGGGATTTGAGGATCTCCTCTAGTAATTGCATAATCCCCGCGTATTCTTGATCGCCATTCAAGCGAAGTGTGCCTTGGAAAAAGATAGTTTGATTAGAGGAATCATAGTAAACAGAGAAATCATTATTCTTAACTTCCATAGATATAAAACTCCTGATGTGCGAAAATCTTGAAGGGATGAAGTGGACAATTATCACCTAGACATAAATTAAATTATGTTAAAAGACAGCACTATGCAAATCTTCTGGTTTTAAATTATTATGAATAACTTGACCATCTCGAAACCAAACTACCCGGCGCGTTTGACGGGCGACATCTGCTTCATGCGTTACCATAATAACCGTAATACCACTCACATTTAATTCTGTAAAAATATCCATCACTTCTTGAGTAGTTTTACTATCTAATGCTCCCGTAGGTTCATCGGCCAATAATACCACGGGACGGTTGACAATGGCGCGGGCGATCGCGACTCTTTGTTGTTGTCCGCCAGAGAGTTGATTAGGTTTATTATTTAAGCGACTTTCTAAGCCGACACGGGTTAAAGCAATCATCGCCCGTTCTTTTCTTTCCGCGGGAGAAACTCCGGCATAAGCCATCGGTAACATCACATTTTCTAACGCGGTTAATTGGGGTAATAAATGAAATTGTTGGAAGACAAAACCTAATTTTAAATTACGAATTTTAGCCAAGTCATTTTCCGACATTTGGGCAACATCTACCCCATCTAAATAATAACTGCCAGAGGTGGGGCGATCCAGACATCCGATAATATTCATCGCGGTAGATTTTCCTGAACCGGACGCGCCCATAATAGCACAATATTCCCCTTGATGAATGGTTAAAGAGACACCATCTAAGGCACGGACTTCTAAATCACCTATACCATAGAATTTTGTGATATTTTCGAGTCCAACGATAACAGCTTTCTGATCATTTTTGGGGTTAGAGTCTTTATAAAGATAGGTTTGGATGTCATTCATTTTATCTTTCCTGGGCTTGACTTTTTGTCTATTATACACAAAAAGTTCCCTCTTTCTGGGAAAAACAAATATCGGGAACGCGATCGTGTCATTTTAATAGGGAGCATCCCAGTAGGGGCGTTGGCGTTCGCGTCGCGATGCCGCAGGCATCAGCCTGCGCGCAGCGCATAGCATTCCGGTAGATAGCCTATTGGTTATTAGCAGAGATTGATGGCCGGAATGCTTCGCCCCTACCCCATCCCAAGAGAGAAACAAAATTTATTTAAAAAATTCAGTTTCTCTTCCCTCTTCCTTCTTCCTTCTTCCCTCTTCCTTCTTCCTTCAATTCAAATTAAGAAATTTTGGAGAACATAATTGCCTAAATTTTGACCCGCGATTAAACCATCTTGATTGGCGGCAGGGAAATGAATACCGCCATAAATGCGACTCATTCCCGCTTCCTTTGCTGCTTGGTCAAAATTATTATAAGTGCGTGAGGGATAAAGAGCGCGATCGCCTGCATTAACAAAACCAAAATCATTACCAAAGAAAGAAGAAAGAATCGTGGACCCAGCACCACTAAAGGTACTATGTCCTGAGACATATTCCGAGAAGGGGGGAGTGGTTAATAAAGGTTGCCAATTTGGATCAGCAATTGTATCAGGATTTCCATCTTGATTGGCATTACGAATGGCCGTGATTGGTCGCCAAAAATCATATTTATATTTACAATCCCAAGCCACAATTCCCGCGTCCGCCAATGCCATATTTAACACAGAAAATAAACGGGCAGTATCTTCGAGAGAAGTTTGTGTCAAAGTCGAAACTTCTTCAGCAATTTGATTCCAATGGCCCGGAGGAGTACAAGTCCCCGCTCCATCGGCCCAAAAATTCGCGATCGCGGTTTCGTCTGTCGTGCGAATTTGACTATCTTTTTGGCCAATTTCTTTGACAAAATTAACCTCAGAAGCATATTCAGAACTATTTAAAGCCGGAGGACCAGGGGGTTGAAATTGTGTCGGAGATTGAATCGCAAAGGGTGTAACTTTCGGCCATTGAGGTAAAAGAGAATTAGCATAATTAGGGGGCGTTGGTTGCCAATGTCCGGGCATATTTTCCGGCGTATAAGAGACCATATTTTGGGAACCATCATTAGCTCGTAATGTGAGCATTTGATTGGCAACAGTTTCCCCCAATTGAATACCATCTAATTTGGCTTGTCCATCAGGAATTTTGGCTAAAGAAGCCGTAAAAGCTGCATCAAATTTATCTTTTTGTTTGGGGTACAAATTAATAAGAATCTGATGGGACGCGGACGCGGACGCGGCTTCTAAAGAAGTATTGGGACTAACGGGAATATTAACTTTATAGGGACTATGGCCTTGTGTAATCGAATTAATGGCATCATAAATAGAAGTATGAACCATTGCCATATTGCGGGCGGCAACGGGGGGAGCTGTACTATCTGTTCTCACCGCGTCTAATAAAATTTTATTCCAGTCATTAATAATTTTTCCTGAATGAAATCTCTCAAAGTTTTCTGGGGTAAGACTGTTAGAATTAACACCAGTTAAGACCACTAAATACTCCCCTGTTACTTGATCTTGAATAACAGTATTATTGTTATTATTGGGATCGGGAAACAACTTTAAATCAGAAAAATTCAAACCATCTAAGAGGCGAATTTTATCCTTACCATTACCAAAATCTGTGATATAATCAGCAGTAGAAATGGTGACTCCTCCCGTGCCTCTAGCAATAGCAAAAATATCATCTCCAGTACCACCATTAAGAGTATCACTCCCTTGATCGCCATAGAGAGTATCGTTTCCAGAGCCTCCAAAAATTAAGTCATTTCCTTGACCTCCACGAATGATATCATCACCTTGACCTCCATAGAGAGTATCATTTCCTTGCCCGCCATTTGATTTATCTTTGCCTTGGTTTACTTTAATGAGATCGTTTCCTTTGTTACCAAAAATGATGTCATTTCCCGTGGCTCCGTTCAGAGTATCTCCTTCGGGTTTCGCGGTTAGATAGTCAAAGTTAGAAGTTGCGCTCATAGTAAAAAATGTTAAGTTTTTCTTAGGACAAATCAAAATCTTTTACAGATTTTTTTCACTATAACAGGATAATTTGATAACTGCCAAGGGATGAATTTGTTAATTTTTCGTAATATCGGGTATCAGAAACCGGGTTTCTTCCATAATAATAGGGTTGAAATCCTATTTACCGCGAAAACTTGGTCTTGGCTCCCGTTAATCCTTTTATTTTTCCAAATGGTATTTTTAAGCGATCGCGCCAGTTAAACCCCTTAACCTTTTATCGCGAGCCTTCATCATTTTTATGCACTTGTTTACCAAACTTTACCAAATCCGCTCATTTCCACAAAACCTCTGTATCTTTTACCTCAACGACTATCTGATTACCATAACAAATCCCCCCAATTTCGGGTAAAATCAACTTGGAGATTTGCCAGAAGCTACTCCCTAAAAATCTTGGACAATTACTCTTATTTTCGGAATCATAGAGTAAACCTAAATGAGTTATGAACGCGGTAGGGGTAGCGCCCCCGTGCCTACCCCTCTTGCCCCCCCGCGTGCGGGGG
>JBEDKD010000348.1:0-4966 GCA_041172365.1 Cyanobacteriota bacterium
GGAGAAAAACTAGACAAGTTAAAAATAAAGGTTTATAATAGAATATCGACCTAAGCATTTTCTTAGCTAGGAGGATACTATTCCTGAGCAATTGACCCTGACAGTAAGCCTTAGAGGCACTCGCGAAGTCGGGAATAATTATCAGCTATTCCGCCTTACAGGGCTATTGGACGCGTTTTCTGAAGCAACCTTTCGTAAGGTGCTAGGTCAGTGTATCGAAGACGGGCCTAAGCACATCATTTTGGATTTATCCAAAATTGACTTTGTAGATAGCTCAGGGTTGGGCGCACTTGTGCAGTTAGTCAAGAAAGCGCAAAGCTTTGAGGGAACTCTACAGATCGTCTCTAATCCCCGTGTGACGCAAACGGTTAAACTGGTTCGCTTAGAAAAGTTTTTGTCCTTACAGCCTTCTGTGGAAGAAGCACTGAACAATATCAAGGAAGCTTGATCAAAACGGGGATCGATTCTGCTATCCGATGTTTTTAACCGGATAGCAAGTTTTTATTATTATGGAATAATGGTTTTTTTTGCGGGTAAACAACTGGTGGTAAACACAAGAAACCCTTCTGTGTTAGAAAAAGATCAAAAAAATGTTACCAATGGCTGATGACCCTTCCGATATGAGTGTTAAAGAGAAGGTGTTAACACAGCCGATGTCTATAACGGTAACACCTACGGATGTGAAACGGATGTCCCCGGCAACTTGGGCTTATTTGGGAGATGCCGTTTATGAACTATATGTCCGTTCTTTTTATTTGCTGCCACCAAAGCGATCGCGATTGTATCACGAGTTAGTCGTGAAACAAGTGCGGGCAGAAACTCAAGCGAATCATTTGCGATCGCTGTCGCCCCATCTTACAAGTTTGGAGTTAGAAATCTTAAAACGAGGGCGCAATGCAACATTTGGCCGTGGCCCGAAACGCCTTGATGCAGAAATCTATCAACAAGCCAGCAGTCTTGAAACTTTAGTTGGATACCTATACCTCACTGATCCCGATCGTTTAAGGGAGTTGTTAGGTTATCTGGATATCACGCCCTAACATCTATAGTTGACAGTTTTGTAGTCCCCATCCCCAGAGGTTGGGGTTTTCCCCATTCCCATCTTTATTTGTATGACTCCTAAACCTTTTAAAGCCAAACCCCACAAAAGCAAACATGAGGGAAATGCCTCTTTTTCTCCTAAATTGAAACCAGGAAAGGGATCAGGAAAACCTATCAGTAAGAGAGTAAAAAGAGAAGATGAAACAGAAACACCATCTTTCTCACCGACGAAAAACGGACCATCTTTCTCACCGACAAAAAACGGACCATCTTTCTCACCGACGAAAAACGGACCAACGAGAAGCGCACCGACAAGAAACTCATCTACACCAAACTCACCGACAAGAAATTTTGCGACGAGAAACTCACCGACAAGAAATTTTGCCACAAGAAACGCTCCTAACAGAAACGCTCCTGCGAAAAAGGTGATATCAACACCTGTTACTTCGGTTACTCCGATTACGTCCGCGACAGCAACCACAGAAGCGACAGCAACGATCGCGAGTGCGGCTGTAGAAGAAGAAGTAGAATTAATCTATGGACGTCATACAGTACAAGCGGCATTAGAAAGTAAACGCCCCTTAAATCGTATTTGGATTACTCCGCAAATGCGCTATGATCCGCGATTTCATACATTATTATTAGAAGCCAAAGCTAACGGCACAATTCTGGATGAAGTAGAGTATCGGCGTTTAGATCAAATCACTCAACGGGGAAATCATCAAGGCGTCGCAGCTCAAGTAGCCGCCTATGAATACCAGGAACTTGATGAACTAATTAAACGGGCAAAAAGTCTCACCAAAAACCCCGTTTTTGTAGTCGCGGAAGGACTTAATGATCCCCATAATTTAGGCGCGATTATTCGTACCGCCGAAGCAATGGGAGCTCAAGGTTTAGTAATCCCACAACGACGGGCAGTAGGGATCACCGCGACGGTAAAAAAAGTAGCCGCGGGAGCCCTGGAAACATTGCCTGTGGCAAGAGTAGTTAATCTTAATCGTGCCTTAGAAGTATTAAAAGAAGAAGGTTTCTGGATCTATGGCACTGCCGCGGATGCCGGAGATTCCCTGACAAATGTTAAATTTTCAGGACCAATTGTGCTGGTAGTTGGGGGAGAAAGTGACGGATTGAGTCTTTTGATACAGCGTTGTTGTGACGGATTAGTTTCAATTCCCCTAAAAGGGAAGACTCCTAGCCTGAATGTTTCGGTAGCAACGGGGATGGCACTTTACGAAATCTATCGTCAGCGAGACAGCCAGAAATTGCAGATTAATTCTTGACATTGCCCGGGCTAGAACCCTTGAACACATTGTGGACTTAAGCACAAAGCATGAAAGAACTCTTAATTAACCTCATTAACGTCGTTGGATTGGCATGGTGGGTGGAAATCATTACCGCGAGTCCTCGATGTACCTACTACTTTGGCCCTTTTCTGACGGCCAAGGAAGCCGAAGAAGCTCAGGATGGCTACCTGGAAGATTTGAAAGAAGAGGGGGCTATGGGTATTCGTGTGGAAATTAAGCGCTGTAAACCTACTGAGTTAACGATTTATGATGAATTGGGAAAGATGGGTGAGCTAGGTGTTTGGGCTGCGTTTAGCGGCTTACCCTAGCTCAAAGTCAATCCCAAAAAATCCCAAATTTCACTCAAAATGTAGATTGTCAGCAGAGACAGAAACCAGGTTTCTTTCTTAATAAAATTGTGTCAAATAAGCCAATTTTTTGAAGACAGAAACCAGGTTTCTTTTATTTAGTTTTTAGTGTATTTTAATGTGTGTATTAGTTATGTTTGGGAAATGTGTATTAAGCCAAAGATCAATATCTGAGAGTACCTGATGAGATATTTCCCAAGGGAATAGATGGGCTGTTTGGGGATAACATCGCGATTCAGCTTGGGGAAGATGTTGGGCTGTTTCCAAACTAGAACTCGCGGTAATGTGGTGATCATCTTCTCCTGCTAAGATTAAACAGGGACAGGTTATTTGCTCTAATTCTGTTAATCTATTATATCCCTTTTGTAGTGCTTGATTGAGTGCTTCTGTGGCTACTTTTGAAGTTTGGAGATAGGCGCTTGTGCCTTCTTTTGCGAGATGTTGATAGACGATCGCGCTATGTTGAGAAAGTAGATATCGGTAGAGCGATCGCGTGCCAAAAGTTTTGATATTCCAATACCAACCCGGAATTAAAAGATTAATAATAGAGACTAACGCGGTATAAAAATAATCTTGTGCGGTAAGAGGGGGATGATTACTGCGAGGGCGAGCCGCGGTCGCGATCAAGATTAAACCTGTAATTTTTTCAGGAAATTTCAGGGCTAATTCTAGTGCTAAAATACCACCTAAAGACCATCCTAAAACGAAACATTGATCGACTTGAAGTTGATCAAGTAGTGCCTCTAAATCGAGGAGATGATCAGTCATTTGAAAACTATGAAGGGCGGGAGTTTTGCCATAGCCGCGTAAGTCGGGTGTAATGGTTGTAAATTGTTTTGATAAATGTTGAGTAAAGACAGACATACATGGAATTGAGCCCGGATGGCCATGTAAGCATAAAATAGGAAATCCTTTTCCTTTAATTTCCACATGAAGTTTTATCGGTGGCATTTTAGAATTAAGAGTAATAAGGTGGGTAAAGTTGTGTAAAATAACTGGCTGAAAAGACGCGATCGCGCTCTGGTATGGGTGCATCTCAGTTTTGAAGAGGGCGAAGCATTCCGGTATATAAGTTATTAATTGTAATTCGATATTTACTGCCGGAATGCTTCGCCCCTACAGACATATTTGCCAAAATGAGATGCTCCCCTCTGGTATCTCTTTCTTAGTGTCTTTGTGCCTTAGTGGTTCAATTATCCCACACAATGCACGATCGCGCTCTGGTATCTCTTTCTTAGTGTCTTTGAGCCTTAGTGGTTCAATTATCCCACACAATGCGCGATCGAGTTTTTTCCATTAATATTATACTAAAACTAGAATAGAGAAAAAAACTAATATATGGATTGGCAAGAATTGTCAGGTAATTGGGTATTAATTCCCCCACGTCCGATCGCGATTATTCATTTTCTCGGAGGTGCCTTTGTCGCGACAGCACCACAATTAACATATCGTGGGTTGTTGGAACAATTTGCGCGCCAAGGTTATGCCGTGATTACGACTCCCTTTCTTAATACTTTGGATCATATCGCGATCGCGCAGGATGTACTCAATAAATTTGAGAATACATTAGAGCGGTTATATAAGTCTCAATTACTTCGATCGCGAAATCTTCCGATCTATGGAATCGGACATAGTATGGGATGTAAATTACATCTGCTTATCGGTAGTATTTTTGAAGTAGAAAGAGCGGGAAATGTCTTAATATCCTTTAATAATTTTGCCGCGAGTGACGCGATACCCGTGGTGGAACAAATTTCCACAGTTGTCAATGTTGAATTTACACCTTCTCCCCAAGAAACGAATCGTATTATCGCGGAAAATTATCAATTTAGACGGAATCTTTTGATTAAGTTTAAAGATGATACCCTCGATCAAACGGTGGGATTAAGTAAGATATTACAAGCACGTTTTCCGGGGATGATTACATTACAAACTCTGGGGGGAAATCATCAAACTCCTTTAGGGCAAGATGTCACTTGGCCGATCGGACAAGCTTTTTCTCCGATAGACGCGATCGGGCAATGGTTTAAACAGGAGATTTATCGTGATTTTAATCAGTTGAAAAAGACGATTTTGTTATGGTTAAATCCTCTGGCTACCTACAAATAATAAATCACTTTAGGCGCGGGTTCAGCAAAATTTAATATCCCGAAAAATGATAAAAACTCGCCCCTAAATCAATGGTAAAATGTGGGATAAAATTCAGGGTAAAATGTTGAATAAAATTGGTAGGGGCGGGTTCACCAACCAATTTTCCCACCCACAGATAACCCT
>JBEDKD010000349.1:0-10119 GCA_041172365.1 Cyanobacteriota bacterium
ATGTTAGAAGGCGCCGACTCCGCGGAGTCCCCCCATCCCACTCACTAATCAAGAGTCCCCAGTCGCCCATCCCCCATTCCTAGTCCCCTCTCTGCTCGGTTAGTTGTAACGGATGGTAGAAAAGGTGTCATAACCTGATAAATTTACCGAGTATTGGCAAGCAAGATTCTCCCCGCGATTTATGAAAGTCCTGGTTATAGGTGGCGATGGTTATTGTGGTTGGGCAACAGCACTTTATCTGTCCAATCGAGGTTATGATGTTGGGATTTTGGATAGTTTAGTGCGGCGACACTGGGATGCTGAACTCTGTGTGGAAACCCTTACTCCCATTACACCCATTCAACAACGTATTCAAAGATGGCGCGATTTAACGGGTAAGTCTATGGACTTGTTTGTCGGCGACATCACGAATTATGATTTTCTTAGTAAGGCAATGCGTAAGTTTGAGCCGGACGCGATCGTGCATTTTGGCGAACAGCGCTCGGCTCCCTTTTCCATGATCGATCGCGAACACGCGGTTTTAACTCAAGTTAATAATGTGGTGGGTACTCTCAACCTACTTTATGCCATTCGGGAAGATTTCCCCGATTGTCATTTGGTGAAATTGGGGACAATGGGTGAGTATGGTACTCCTAACATTGACATTGAAGAAGGTTACATCACGATTGAACACAATGGCCGCAAAGATACTCTCCCCTATCCCAAACAACCGGGTTCTTTTTATCATTTAAGTAAAGTTCACGATAGCCACAATATTCACTTTGCTTGTAAAATTTGGGGCCTTCGTGCTACCGATTTGAATCAGGGTGTGGTTTATGGTGTTATTACTGATGAAACTGGCCACGATGAACTTTTAATTAATCGTTTGGATTATGATGGGGTTTTTGGTACTGCCCTCAATCGTTTTTGTATTCAAGCCGCGATCGGTCATCCCTTAACTGTCTATGGAAGTGGAGGCCAAACTCGCGCCTTTTTAGATATTCGTGATACAGTACGATGTGTGGAATTGGCGATAGCCAACCCCGCCCAAGCTGGAGAATTTCGCGTTTTCAACCAATTTACGGAAATGTTTAGCGTCGGTGACTTGGCGATGATGGTGAAAAAAGCCGGTGTTGCCCTGGGTTTAAATGTGGAAATTAATCACATTGATAACCCCAGAGTTGAGAAGGAAGAACACTATTTTAACGCGAAAAATACGAATCTATTGGATCTAGGTTTACAACCTCATTATCTCTCGGATTCCTTGTTAGATTCCTTGCTCAATTTTGCTGTTAAATATAAGACACGGGTTGATCATAGCCAAATTCTACCGAAAGTAAAATGGCGTGCTAATTAGCCTAGGTTGAAAAACCCGGTTTCTTAGAGAAACCGGGTTTCTCTCATCAATAATGTTGTAAATTTAATCCTGAAACTTTCTTTTATGCGAATAGCCCTGTTTACGGAAACTTTTTTACCTAAAATTGATGGTATCGTCACTCGTCTCTGTCATACGGTGGAACATCTACAACGATTGGGAAATCCTGTTTTAATATTTGCACCGGAAGGGGGGTTAAAGGAATATAAAGGAGCGCAAATTTATGGAGTTGATGGTTTACCTTTACCCTGGTATCCTGAATTAAAAATGGCATTTCCCCGTCCCTCCATTGGGGAAAAATTAGAGCAATTTAAACCGGATATTATTCATGTGGTGAATCCCGCGATCTTGGGGTTAGGGGGTTTATATTATGGCAAAAAATTAGATATTCCTATCTTAGCTTCCTATCATACTCATTTACCGAAATATTTACAACATTATGGTTTAGCTATGTTGGAACCTTTATTATGGGAATTACTCAAAGGGGCTCATAATCAGGCTGAATTAAACTTATGTACTTCGAGTGCGATGGTGGAAGAATTAAGTAATCATGGCATTGAGCGAGTAGATTTATGGCAAAGGGGAGTCGATACAGAATTATATACACCGGATTTAGCTAGTTTAGAAATGCGAAACCGTCTCTCTCAAAATCATCCTGAGAGTCCCTTATTATTATATGTCGGACGTTTAGGTGCTGAGAAGGAAATTGAGCGTATTAAACCGATACTTGACGCGATACCTAATGCTCGTTTGGCCCTAGTGGGAGATGGCCCTCACCGACAAAATTTAGAACAATATTTTGCGGGAACCCCGACTTATTTTGTGGGATATTTGCGGGGGAAAGAATTAGCGTCGGCTTACGCGTCGGCGGATGTGTTTATATTCCCCTCTCGTACAGAAACATTAGGATTAGTGTTATTAGAAGCAATGGCGGCAGGAACTCCTGTCGTAGCTGCCCGTTCTGGGGGAATACCTGATATAGTAACAGATGGGGTTAATGGTTATTTATTTGATCCCCGCGATGAAGGTGGCGCAATAGAGGCAACTCAACGTCTTTTTGCCCATCCAGAGGAGCGGGAAATTCTGCGCCAAAATGCTCGTACAGAAGCTTTGCGCTGGGGATGGGGAGCCGCGACACAACAATTAGCTCGTTATTATCAGTCTATTGTCAAGGCGCGATCGCTTCCCTCAGTAGCTTAAATAGTGATTGGGGATAGGGAATTGGTGAGGGATTGGCATAAGTCTGAGGTATTAGGAGTTAAGGAAAAAACCAAAATCCAAAACCAAAAGAAACACCTAATTTTTCATCCCGAATACCCATTACCGAATCGCCATTCCCGAATCGCCATTCCCCAATCCCCCAATCCCCCAATCCCTAACCATTCCAGAAACCAACCGAAAATGACATTTTCTAGTGCTGGTAGCATTCTGGCTACACTGACTCAAGTAAATCGTATGGGAGTCTTGGCCGCGCGAGTGAAGGATCTGCCAGTGGCCGAATTTGTCTGTTTATTGGACTTTATTACCGCGGAATTTCAGCAATTTTTGCGGGCGATCGATCTGATTAATAATGAAGCATTAGAAACGCTCCTCGAACAATTATTAGACGCGTTTACCATCAAAATAGGTCAAGTATTTGAGGCGGATGTCACCACAATTTTTTTAGTAAATTCCAGTAAAAATCAACTGTGGTGTAAAACTGTTGATCCGGAAACGGGGAATGTTATAGAAGTTCGTTTCCCGATGAATTCGGGAATTTTAGGTCATGTCGCGACAACGGGTGAATATCTCAATATTGTGGACGCGTACTCTCATCCCCTCTTTGATAAAGAAGTAGATGAACCACTTAATTATCAAACTCGGACGATGCTTTGTTTGCCAATTTTTAGTATCAAGAATCAAGATGAGCCTGTCGCGGTAGTTCGACTTTTAAATAAAGCAGGTGATGTCCCTTTTGATGAAGAAGATGAACAACAATTTCGCGCCTTTGCTGATTCCATTGGGATTATTTTAGAAAGTTGTCAATCTTTCTATATCGCGGCCAGAAATCAACGGGGAGTCGCGGCTTTATTAAAAGCAACAACGACTTTAGGGCAAAGTCTGGATTTAGAAACCACATTACAATCGGTAATGGAATTGGCGCGTGATTTAATGCAAGCCGATCGCAGTACCTTATTTTTATTAAGTAAAGAAACCCATGAACTCTGGACAAAGGTTGCAGCCGCCGATGGTATAACTATGATAGAAATTCGCTTTTCTGCCAATAAAGGAATCGCGGGTTTTGTGGCTTCAACGGGTCAAACTTTAAATATTCCTGATGCTTATACCGATCCCCGTTTCGATCCTTCTACGGATAAACGGACAGGATATCGCACTCGTAATATTCTCTGTATGCCTGTTTATAATGCTAAAGGGGAATTAATCGGTGTCACACAATTAATTAATAAAAATCAAGGTAGTTTTACTACCACGGATGAAGAGTTTTTACGAGCTTTTAATGCCCAAGCGGGAATCGCGTTACAAAATTCTCAATTATTCGCGAATGTTTTAGTGGAAAAACAATATCAAAAAGATATTCTGCAAAGTCTTTCTGATGTGGTTATTTCTACTGATATGGAAGGACGTATTGTTACTATTAATGAAGCGGCTTTATTATGGTTAGGTTGTCCTATCCATGAAAAAAATGGTAAAAAACAAGGTCAAATTTGGGAAGACAAGTTAATTCATCGTAAGGTATGGGAAATTCTACCTATTGATCATTTAGGTTATCGTTTGGAAGATAGTCTGCGTCACGCGGCACGACATTATGTTCCTGAACAAACTTTAACCGTGGGATTAGTGATTGAAACTGATCCGAATACGGGGGAAGATAATTATATTTTAGCCATCCGCGATCGTGATAATCCTGAACTTTATTACGCGTGGGGAGAACATTATTGTTTACACCCCGAAGAGACGGGATCGGAAAAGCAACGGGGTTCATCTCCTCTTGCTATTCCGATACCTCGTTCCCAAGTGAAAAAAATAGAACGCAGTTTAAATTTAACGGTTAATCCTCTTACTAACCCTGAAGGTGGGGTAAGAGGTGGAATTGTGGTATTAGAAGATATTAGTCGAGAAAAACGGATGAAGTCAACGATGTATCGTTATATGACACCGGGTGTCGCGGAAAGAGTGATGGCTTTAGGGGAAGATTCATTAATGGAAGGGGAACGAAAGGAGGTGACTATTTTATTTTCTGATATTCGGGGTTATACCACCTTAGCAGAACAATTAGGACCTTCGGAAGTTGTCGCGTTATTAAATCAATATTTTGAAACAATGGTGGAAGCTGTATTTCATTATGATGGGACTTTAGATAAGTTTATTGGTGACGCGTTAATGGCTGTTTTTGGTGCGCCTTTACATTTAAAGGATCATGCTTGGAAGGCTTTACAAACTGCTTTAGAAATGCGTTGGCGTCTCCGTGAGTTTAATGAGTCTCGTCCGGGTGAACCTCCTTTTAAGATTGGTATTGGTATTTGTTCGGGGGATGTGGTTTCTGGGAATATTGGTTCGGAAAGACGTATGGATTATACTGTTATTGGTGACGCGGTGAATGTTAGTTCTCGTTTGGAGGAGTTAACTAAATTATATGGTTGTGATATTATTTTAAGTGAGTCAACTTATCAATTGTGTCACGATCGCGTGTGGGTAAGAGAGTTAGATAAGGTGCGGGTAAAGGGTAAACAAGAGGCGGTGGGTATTTATGAGTTAGTGGAGAAAAAATCGCAGCCTTTAAATGATCAGATTAAAGAGTTTTTGCACTTGTATCAAAAGGGACGTGATGCCTATATGGGGAGGGATTTTCATCAAGCGATTATTGATTTTGAAGAGGCACAAAAAATACGTGATAATGATCAGGTGATCGAAATTTATCTGGCGCGATCGCGGGGTTATTTACAAACTCCTCCTCCCGATGACTGGGATGGAGTCCATACTATGACAACCAAATAATTATCCCCATAAACACGCGATCGTGTCGATGCTGAAAGCATTGATTTTATGGCTTCTTCCTTTTTCCTTCTTCCTTCTTCCTTCTTCCTTCTTCCTTCTGCTATATCATAAAAAACCCAGTTTCTTCAAGAAACTGGGTTTTGATAAAAACGAGATAATTTAAGTCTTTTTCGGGGCTAACATCCGTTCGAGACTCATCGCGGCAACACTAAGGGTGACACCACCCATTCCCAACCATTGAATCGGCTGCAAATTTTCCCCAATGAGAAACAAACCAAATAACCCTGTTAATGCCGGCCCTAAAGTACCAATCACCGAGGCTAATGCAGCACCCGCAAAACGAATGGCAAAATTATTCAACAAATAGCTAAAGAGTGTCAACACCCCTAAAATGACACCCCCAATAATCAAACCAGTCCACACATTGGGATCGATTTTCGGTGCTAACTGGGCAGGTAAAGGAACCCACAAACTTAACGCGGTAAATACAAAAATCGCGGCAAAGTTTACTAAACTAAAGGGAACTGGATGCAGTTTTCCCGCGGCCATTTGTGTTAATAAAACATAACCCGCGAAGGTGATACCAGAACCCAGGGCTGCGGTAATTCCTAATCCCGGATCACCAAAACTTCCCACCCCTTTTGCTAAAGCTGGGGAACCCGCGACGAGTAACCCCAAAACGATGCCACCCATTGCCAAAAGGCGTCGATAACTGGGGCGATCGCCAAACAATGCCCAAGAGCCGAAAACTGTGACAATGGGATAGATAAAGAAGATCGTAATCGCGATCCCTGGTGTGACATTACCAATGGCAATATAAATCAACACCTGAGATAAAAACAGAAAGAAAGCACTACCGATAACTTTCCATTTTAAGACACTATCATTACTGTTAAAGAACCGCTTTAAGTCACTCCAAACTGAGGGATAAAACCAAGTCGCTAAAACTGGCATTAGGGCCATTACCACTATTAAACGCAGTAAGAGAATTAACAGGGAATTACCAAACCCCGGAGTCACAACACCCTCGATCGGAAATAACCCGAAAAGTAATCGCGGTTTGGGTGACTTGATTAAAATCCGCAAGGAAACATTAAATAATGATAAGACACCCGCGGACATCAAGGCAAAAATTACCCCTTGTAAGACAGGAGATTTCTGTTTGGCTGCTGTGACAGGCGCGATCGCGGGTTCTTCGGGTTCTATCTCTTTGGAAATGTCTGGTGCAAAAGGATTGGCTTCTATTTCTAAATCCTCGTCGCTTAACTCCTCACGCAAACGCCCAACTAAATTATCTAATAGGGTTTCGCCTTGATGTTTCAAGGTTTGCATCCGGTTTAAACGCTGTGATAATTCACTTTCATGGGTGTTTAAATCCGCTTGGATACGTTCAAAAGTGCGAGTCATACTCGCGTCTAAAGATGCCAATAAATGAGAAGCCCGCTCATTGTAAGCCACTAGGGGCGCGGGTAAGGGAAATTCCCCTGTTTGTACCGTGTTTATTGCATCTTCCCTATTAATACTGAGCTCATGGAAGCGTTGAATAAGCTGCTCTTGCAAATTCTGGGCTAAGACTTGCGCCAAGTGTTTCAACCATAATTGCTGTTGTTGCAAGGAGCGTTGAGACAGGGCTTCAACTTGCTGAGATTGCAATTGTTGATACTGGGCTCGCAGCTTATCAATATCTTCGATTAAACTATTTTTTTCTGATTGCAGCCGCGAGATGTCCTCTGTAAACTGCTTTCTCACACTTTCATGTAAACCCTCTAATTCCTGAATCACCGCGTTTAGAACGTCTTCCGCCGATCTATAATTACCTGATTCAGTCTGGGGTGTATCTTTATCCCAAGGTGACATTAGTCCTTATCCTCTCATTAAATCTGAATATTCCCTGGCCTATTTTGGCAAGTTCAATGTAATTTACACCATAGAGTTACACACCTGATTTTCGCCCAATCAAGAAACTTTAGAAAAAAAGTTTCGGATCGCGTTGTCTCATATTAACCTACAGGAGAAGAGGCACGTTAGCTGTTCCCCATGTGATTTTCTCTATAATTGTCAGATATGACAGGGGATCTGTCAATGCTGATCGGATGATGAGCACTCCGCGATCGCATAACCTCTTTGCCGTCATAGTGCTAATTTATTTTATCACTTAATCAAGCCATTCGGCACATATTCCTCCTGAAGATACTCTTGATATATGTCAACTTTTGGCAAGTCGTGAGAAGTCAGTAAAAATTTATTTTTTAAGGTAATAAAGCATAAAGCTCCATTCACTTTTGTCGCGTGTAATTGAGTTGCTAAATTTTCTAAACTTTGGGGATCTTCTAATAGTTTCGGATTAATCACCGCGTGGCGAATGCCATCGGCTAAAACTCCTAAACTTAAGTCATAATTAGAAATACAATCAATCAATTCTACGGGAAAAATGCCAATTTGATAAATCGCTGCTTGATAAACGCCGTCTTTTTCCAATTTCGGTAACACTGCACCCAAACTTTTGGCTTTCGCTTCCGGGCTTATTTCCCACCAAGCTTTTTTAGCAAAATCCGTCATTTTTTCGTGAATTGAGTCTAGGGATTCCCAATGTTTTTCTAAACGACTCATTATTAAACTCGCGACTTCTTCTTTTCTTTCTTCTCTATTAATTTTATCAACTTGTCTCCCGACTAAATAACCGATTAATCCCCCAATTAATGTTAAGACTAAGCGATCGCTTGTGAATAATACCAATAAAATACTAAAGATTCCCACTAAAATCACTATAGGGGGAATATCTTTAATCAGTTTATTTAGGTCATGGAGCAGGGGGATTTCGTTATTATTCTTCATCGGTTTTCCTTAAGGCTGACGACAGGGACGATCGCGTTAGCCCAATTATACGTTTGTTATTATCCCATAGAAGGGCTAAATCTTTTCCTCAATTTTACCCCCATTTGGGGGGTTACGCGATCGGCCTTTATGATATCGTTATAATTGACTGACAAACCCGATTTTTTTGGGTCAATTTGTCATTTTATCGGCATATTGTAAAAATTCGTTAAGTTTATCGACAAAATTAGAGAAATATGGTATATCGCAATCCGACACCGACCGTTGATATTATTATTGAATTAATAGATAGACGCGATCGCGCGATCGTGCTGATCGAAAGAAAAAATGCGCCCCTGGGATGGGCGATACCCGGTGGTTTTGTTGATTACGGGGAATCAGTGGAAACCGCGGCTCGACGGGAAGCACGAGAAGAAACAGGCTTAGAAGTAGAATTAATAGAGCAATTTCATGTCTATTCTGCTCCCAATCGCGATCCTCGTCAACATACATTAAGTGTCGTATTTTTAGCCACGGCAAAAGGGGAACCTCAAGCCGCGGATGATGCTAAAAATGTCGGTATTTTTGAACCTTGGCAAATTCCCACGAATCTTTGTTTTGATCACGATCGCATTTTACGCGATTATTTCCATTATCGTCATTATCGTCTTAAACCGCTTCTTTAAAGAAGAAGGAAGAAGGAAGAGGGAAGAAGGAAGAGGGAAGAGGGAAGAAATAATGAACCACTAAGACACTAAGACACTAAGGAATAAGGCAAGTTTTCTACCTCTTCCCATTACCCATTACCCATTACCTATTCCCCATTACCTATTAACCAATATGGCAAAAGTAACAATTTTAGGCGCGGGCGCGTGGGGTTCTGCATTAGCAACCCTCGCCCAAAATCAACAAAATCAAGTCCGTGTTTGGTCGCGGCAATCTTCTGATAGTTTAGAATGTTTATTATCGGATACGGAAATTATTATTTCGGCGGTTTCCATGAAGGGAGTTGTCTCTTTAGTAGAAAAAATAAAAGAACTTTCTTTACCTCCTGATATTATTTTAGTAACGGCGACAAAAGGATTAGATCCTGTTACAACTTCGACTCCTTCTACACTCTGGCAAAAGGCTTTTTCTCAAAATCATGTTGTGGTTTTATCGGGGCCAAATCTTTCACAAGAAATTGAGAAAGGTTTACCTGCTGCGACGGTTGCGGCTAGTGTTAATATTGACGCGGCTAAACGGATTCAAGAAGTTTTCAGCTCCGATCGTTTTCGGGTTTATGTTAATACTGATCCCTTGGGAACCGAACTTGGTGGGACTTTGAAAAATGTCTTCGCGATCGCGGCTGGTGTCTGTGATGGTTTACAATTAGGTACTAATGCCAAATCCGCGTTATTAACTCGTGCTTTACCGGAAATGATGCGAGTCGGAACGACTTTAGGTGGACAAATTGAAACTTTTTATGGATTATCGGGTTTAGGGGATTTATTAACTACTTGTAATAGTCCCCTTTCTCGTAATTATCGAGTCGGTGAGGGGTTGGCACAAGGTAAATCTTTAGATCAAGTATTAGAAGATTTACAAAGTACCGCGGAAGGGGTTAATACTACTAATGTGTTAATGGAAATTGCCAACCGTCAAAATATTGAAGTACCGATCGCGTATCAAGTTTATCGTTTACTCAATGGTAAAATATCTCCTCAGCAAGCCGTTACTGCTTTAATGGAGCGTACTTTAAAACCGGAATCTCTTTAGGTAATGGGTAATGGGTAATGGGTAATGGGTAATGGGGACTGGGTAATGGGTAATGGGTAATAGGGAATAGGGAATAGGGAATAGGGAATAGGGAATAGAGAATAGGGAATAGAGAATAGGGAATAGGAAATTTTTCTTCTTTCTTTTCCTTTGTGTCTCTGTGCCTTTGTGGTTAATTATTTCTTGCTTCTTGCTTC
>JBEDKD010000350.1:0-2987 GCA_041172365.1 Cyanobacteriota bacterium
CAGTAATATCTAATAATGTTCCTACTAATTGAGTATGAATACCATTTTGATTAACAATTAATTCACCCTTTCCCTCAATATATCGGAGAGTGCCATCGGGTTTAAATACCCGAAATTCTACACAGTAAGGATTTCCAGATGAAATCATTTTATTGACAGATTCTTGCACTAAATCTCTATCATCTGGGTGGATTTTTTCCATGTGTTCTTCATAACTCGGTTCGGGTTCATTGGGGTTAAAACCAAATAAACGAAAAGCTTCTTCGGACCAAGTAATTTTGAGGGTTTCTACATCTAATTCCCAACTGCCTAGATGAGCTACTCGTTGAGCTTCTTTTAATTGTTCTTCTTTTTTTCTGAGCGAAAATTCTCCTTTTTTATGTTCGGTAATATCTTTAATTAACGCGTAATACCCTCTGACTTGAGACTGTTTATCAAAATCAGGGATTAGGGCGGCACTAATATAACGTTTTCCGGCATTGTTATAGGGAATTTCGGCTTCATAATTAATAGTTAAGCCTGATAAAACTCCATCAACTTTATCTTGAATCACTCCATAAGCTTCTTCCCCTAAAATTTCTTTTACGGTTTTCCCATAAATATCCTCGCGTTTATGGGAAAACCATATTTCATAGGTTCTATTCACAAACCGATACTGTTGATTTTTATCAACATAAGAAATACAAACCGGTAAAGCATCTGTGAGAAGGCGTAATTGTTCTTCTTTTTCACGCAGAGCATTTTCGACTTGTTTGCGCTCCGTTATATCCATTGCTACGGTTGTGACATACCAACATTCTTCTAAGGGCACTTTACGAGAGGATAAGGTACTCGAAATCCAACGTATTTTCTCATCTTTATGATAAAAACGATATTCGATAGTGATCTTTTTTTCTTGATGAATATTTTGGAAGGCAGGAAAAACAATATTTTCCCAATCTTCCGGTATAATTCTTGATAATAATAGGGTGGAATTTTTGATAAATTCTTGCGATGAATAACCGAAAACGACTTGGCAACCCTCGGAAAAGTGTTCACACTGCCATTGATCGTTGGCAAATACTTTAAAACTACCGATCGCGGCTTGAGCGTTATTCAGAATATTATTGAGTTTGGCTTCGGAGTTTTTCAGTGCGATTTCTAGTTGTTTGCGCTCACTAATATCGGTATCGATCGCGGTAACATTCCAACTATTAGTCAGAGTATCGTATTGGGATGTTAAGAAACTTGAGATCCAGCGAATAGTACCATCTTTATGATAAAAACGATATTCAAAATGAAAAGACTCTTCGGTAAAAATTTTGGCAAATCCGGGTAAAATAATATCTTTGACATCCTCAGCAAATACCCGTGATAACCAGAGATTTTTATCTAACTTCATTTCTTGTTCAGTATAACCAAATAATCCCAAACAACCTTGAGACAAATACTCATATTCCCAATCCTGATTCGGGTAAACACGAAAACAAAGAAGAGACGCGATCGCGTGATCAAGAATCTGGTTAAGTTGATGATTAACTCGTTGTAAAGTTTCCTGTAAATTCGGTTGATTTAGTGGGTTATTTTTTAACTCTTCTGGAGGAGTAATCATCACCGACAAAGGGTATTCTTGAGTGAGAGAAATAGCCTGAGTCTTAACAGAATCCATATCCTGAGAAATACACATATTGTTTTGGTATCCTTCAATCACGTTGCTATTGCAGAAACCATAAGTCAGAATCTCCCTAGAAAAAATAGGTCAATTCTGAAATTTTCTTAAAGAATTAGCTCTGGTGGAACTACTAACCTATACAATAACAGGATTCTCGTCAAAATGGTGTCATTTAGGGAAACAAAAAAAATGCTAACACTCCATTATATCAAAAAAATGGTGAAATTACTACAAGTCCAGTCTCGGCAAATTTTCTTTACGCTCCTTGTTGTCTGTGTTCTTGTTTTTTGTATTTCGACACAGATTTCTGCAACTTCACCAAGCTCCCCTCCTCTATGGCAAATCTATGAGCAGTCACTAAAAAATGCCAAATATGTCGATTTAACTCATACAATAAACCCTCAAATTCCTGTATGGGCTGGCTTTGCTAAATCAACGTTTGAACCGACAGTAAATCCCAAAACGGGAAAACCTTATAATTATAAAAATGATGGTTTTGAAGCCACCCATTATAATCTCGCAACGGATCAATTAGGTACACAATTAGATCCTCCTGCCCATTGGAATCCTAATTATCCATCAATTGATGAATTACCTCCGACTTATACTATTCGTCCTTTAGTCATTATTCCTATTCAAGATAAAGTAGCCAAAGATCCCAATTATCATTTGACGGTTGCTGATATTAAAGACTGGGAAAATAAACATGGAAAAATTCCAGAAAGCTCCGTTGTTTTTATTCGTTCTGATTGGTCGAAAGAATGGCCTAATCCTGAGTTAGCTACCCGTAAAAAATTTGCTGGGGTGAAATTAGACGCGTTAAAATTTCTACATTTAGAACGTCATATTTTGTTTCATGGCCATGAACCTTTAGATACTGATTCTACTCCTAATTTGGAAGGGGAAGCTTGGTTATTACAAAATGGTTACACTCAAGCGGAAGGTGTGACAAATTTAGATAAAGTTCCTGAAGTTGGTGCGATCGTCGCGATCGGTTATCCTAAATTTCAAGGAGGTACGGGAGGTTATGCTCGGTTTATCGCGATTTGTCCTCCTAATTGGAAATATGGCATTTCTGTTAATGAAATTCCCGAAGCACCTTTAACCAAAGCTAATAAACCTCTGCATTGGGATCAAAAATTGGGTATGAGAGTACGTTAATCCGTCGGTTGGGTTGATGTTATTAAGCCGAATTAATTTTGCCGGGCGGTTGAAACCGCGTCTACACAGACAAAACCCGCCTCCGCGGGTTTAATTTCTTCAGTAGGGGCGAATGGCATTCGCCCAATCAATCGCCCAATCAATCTAATAATAAAATATACAATTAATTTTGTGT
>JBEDKD010000351.1:0-6229 GCA_041172365.1 Cyanobacteriota bacterium
AAAAGGACGATCGCGCTCAAGCCATCCCCTTTTTGCCTATCAAAATTTCCTATAGCAAAAAGGACGATCGCGCTGAAGCAATCGCCCTTTTTGCCTATCAAAATTGACTAACGATAACGAATCGATCGCAACACTTCCACTAAAGTGTCAATTTCCTCACGAGTATTATAAAACGCCAAGGAAGGACGAACCGTACCCGTTAAACCATACCGTTGTAAAGAAGGTTGGGCACAATGATGGCCTGCCCGTACCGCGATTCCTTCAGCGGCGAGACGTTTACCCACCTCTTCATAGGGGATATCATCCAAAATAAAGGACAATACACCTACCTTATTCGGTGCAGTACCAATCAGACGTAACCCCGGCACCGATCGCAGACGATCCATACCATACTCGGTTAACTTGTGCTCATATTGCTCAATATTAACCATGCCCAGACGATTAAGATAATCGATCGCGGCTCCCAATCCTACCGCGTCCGCGATATTGGGAGTCCCGGCCTCAAATTTCGCCGGAGGATCACTATAAGTGGTTTTCTCAAACGTCACATGACGGATCATATTGCCGCCACCTTGCCAAGGGGGTATATCCTCAAGGAGTTCCCGTTTCGCGTAAACCACACCAATTCCCGTTGGTGCAAACAATTTATGCCCGGAAAACACATAGAAATCCGCGTCTAACTGTTGCACATTCACTGGAAAATGGGAAACCGCTTGAGCTCCATCAATCAGCACACGGGCACCATGACGATGCGCGATCGCGGTCATTTCCTGCACGGGAACGATCGTACCCAGGGAATTAGAGACTTGAGTAACCGCGACAATACGCGTCCGTGGTCCCAATAACCGGGTATATTCCTCCATGATCACCTCACCGCGATCGGTAATCGGAACCACCTTTAAAATCGCGCCTTTCTCTTGGGCTAACATCTGCCAAGGGACAATATTCGCGTGATGCTCCAGAGTGGTGAGGACAATTTCATCCCCTTCGCGAATGTACTTGCGGCCATAGGTTTGGGCCACCAGGTTCACGCCTTCCGTCGTACCGCGGACAAAAACAATTTCCTCGGCCGAACCCGCGCCTAAAAACCGTTGTACCTTTTCGCGTGCCCCTTCATAAGCATCCGTCGCGCGCGCCGCGAGATCATGGGCTGCCCGGTGAATATTGGAGTTATCTCGCTCATAGAAGCGCGAAATACTATCAATCACACTTTGGGGTTTTTGGGTTGTCGCGCCGTTATCCAACCAGATCAGGGGTTTTCCATGCACTTTTTGATGCAGGATCGGAAAATCTCGACGCACCGCGTAAACATCAAAGCCTTCGTGGGACTCTAACCCTAAATTCTTTAACTGGGGTTCGGATAGGAAATAGAAAGAGGGTTGAGAGGTGTCATTATCAACCACAGGAGTCTGTGTTTGAGTATTTACCTCTTTTAACGCGTGTTGTAAGTCCCCCTCCGAGAGAGGCAAAATTTGACTAAATCCAGAAGGAGGGGAAATTGGCCCTGTTTCTTTACTACCCGGATAAATTTGGGGAATTTGGGTGTATAGCTGTTGCGCGATTGCCGTGAAAGCATCAAAATTAATCCCTTCAGGCGCCGCGGGTGCTTGAGAAATCGTCTCAACCCCAGAGGGGACTGAAGTCGATCGCGCAAAACTTCCTGATAAGTCAGCCTCTTTTGCTGGGATAATCGGAGTTGGCTCAACTGGGAGAGTAGGAGTTGTACTGTCGAGAATCTCCTGGGGGAAAACGGGTGGAATCTGACTTTGCAACTGTTTCACTATCTCAGTTAGAGCTTCCCCTGAGATCCCTTGATCGGGTGTCTTCGCAGCATTACTAACCGTGGCATTTTGGGGGATAACTGAGCTCCCTTGATCCGGTATGCTCGGAGCATTACTTACCGTGGCATCTTGGGGTACTGCATTTGTCGCCCCTGGTATGGGCGCGATCGCGCTACTGGAACTTACGGGGGGGTAAATCTGGGGTATCCCCGCAGAAAAAGGTTCCGTGTCTCCTAATGCCACCCCTTCAGGGGGGGTTGGGGGGGAGGCCGATCCGGGTATCCCTGATAAGTCAGCTTGTTTGGCTGAGACAATCGGATTAGGATCGACTGGAAGCGTCGGAGTTTTACTGTCAAAAAGCCCCTGGGAAAAAACAGGTATAAGCTGACATTGCAACTGTTTGACTATCTCCGTGAGAGCGTCCCCTGATATCCCTTGATCCGGTGTCCTCGGAGCATTGCTCACCGTGCCATCTTGAGGGACAACATTTGTCGCCTCTGGGGGGGATGCGATCGCGCTACTAGAACTTACGGGGGGGTAAATCTGGGGTATCTGAGTAGATAAGGGTTCCGCGAAACCTCTGAGGGCGGCTCCGGGTATCCCTTGATCGGGTGTCGAGGCGGGAGGTACAGCTACCTCCGGTGTCGCGAGAACAACACCAGCCCCAGGGTACGGCAGTGCCGTTCCCCTACTGTTTTGTGTGGGAATTGCTGTATAGAATTGATTGGCTATTGCTTGAATAACACTGGGCTCGAACAGGTTCGCCTCCAAAGACTCCCCAAACGATAACGGTGCATCTGATGGTTGATGGCCGTTATGATTCTCAAGCCCGTTTGTATTCATAGTCATGGTAGTATCCTACTTCTACATTCTCTAACACAGCTAGAGCATCGTCTGTTAACACCGCGGCTGAGAAATATAAGGTGAGTAAATAGGACGCGATCGCGCTCTGGTTAATACCCATCAGACGTACTGACAGCCCCGGAATTTGTTCGCCCGGTAAACCGATTTGATGTAAACCGACAACACCTTGATCTTTTTCGCCTACGCGTACCAGCAGGATATTGGTTTTACCCGGACCGAGGATATTTTCATTGCGACTGGTAACTTCCAGTTTGTCCGAAGGTACGATGGGAACTCCACGCCAAGTAATGAAGGGTGAGCCAAATAAATTGACGGTGGCGGGTGGGACTCCCCGACGAGTGCATTCCCGTCCAAAGGCCGCGATCGCGCGTGGGTGTGCTAAGAAAAACGCGGGTTTTTTCCACACTAAGGAGAGCAGAGCATCGAAATCATCGGGGGTTGGAGGACCGTAGCGAGTTTGCAGACGTTGTAAGGGAGAAACTACATTCAATAAGCCAAACTCAGGATTATTGAGAATTTCCCATTCTTGTTGCTCTTTGATCCCTTCTACAGTTAGGCGCAATTGTTCGCGTAACTGATTAATGGGTTCATTGTAAATATCGCTAACACGAGTGTGAACACGCAGAATGCTTTGAACAACACTTAATTCATATTCTTGGGGTTCACTTTCATAGTCTACGTATGAACGTGGTACTTCCGTTTCCCCTTCATAATCCGCGATCAGCGAAACCGGCTCTTCACCGTAGCGATTGACAGACGCTTTCAGTCTCAAACGCTCTTCAACCGCTAACGCGAGGCCCGCTTTCAATTCCTCCTGTGTCAATACTTCATCAAACGCGGATTTCGCAAGGGTGAGAAACCGTACAGGAGTGAGGGTGCGGACGGTAACATCACTGGGTAAATCTTTATACAGATCGACTTCACCAAAGTAGTCACCTGCTCCCAATACCGCGACGCGTAATTTTTCCCCTTGCTCCCCTGCGACTAATACTTCGACTTTACCTTGGGCGACGATATAGAATTTATCACCTTGTTGGCCTTCCGTTACCACCGTTTCACCCAACCCAAAAGTCTCCTGTTGCAAACGCGATGATAACGCGGCAACGTAAGAGAGATCCAGGCTTGCCAGGATCGGCAGAGATTTTAAATCTTCAGGCGCGATCGTCGATCGCCCATTATCGTTATTAACGTAAACTTTCGGAGTTTGTTTGAGAACAATTTTTGTCCGGTTTACGCGGTAAGTTCCCGATTGCACTTGTACCCAAGGCAGGAAATGTAACAGCCAGCGGGGTGTAATTCCTGTAGTTTGGGGTACTGTATTCGTCGTTATGGCTAGATTCCGTGCCGCTTTAGTATCAATACTTTGTTGCGAACGGTTGCCCGTGGTGGAGAGTGTTACCATCTGATTTTGGTCATTTGTGACTTGAAAAGGACTACGAACCAATTTGCAATACCTCCCTCTTAGCTTCTAGTTACATTGAGCTCCTAAAGCTAAGTTCTAAAGCTAAGTTAGGTTTGTGTTTTATTACCAAAAATACTCTATCACATCCTTTCCCTAAATACCATTAAAAAAAGATTAAAAAAAACAGCCAATACTCTCTAATAAATCACAAATACTTATCATCTATTCTTGAATATAAATATAAAAAGAAAACACGGAAAAACACCGGAAATACGGTAATTTCCAGAATAATAATGCTCTCAAAATAAAACGTAAATACGATAAACAGTCAGGCAATGTCAAACCAGAATCAGATTAAAATTACCTCTGGATAAAACTTTAACCCGTTTTTGTATATTGATTTGAGCTAAGATCGAAACCTAGTTTCTCATCGGAAACTAGACTTGTGCTGTTTCTCCTAGAAACTCTGTTTTTTGAGATTTCAGAGGAGCCTCAGTTGCTCAATCCTGTTAAATTCCGTTTTTGGGGAAATTAACACCATGACTAAATTTTCTTTTTCTAGCACAAAAAATAAATGTAATTATCCTTACTTAATTAATCGTGGCGAAAATAAACTAATTTAGAGAAGCCTGTTGGTGTAGCCTGTGCCTATACTTGAGATCCCTTTTCTCCACTGTTTATTCAGAATTAAAAATCAATCAATCGTTGATTCTTTACCATGTCGGGGATGTAACCGTTCGCACAAACTCAGGGATGCAACCGTCGGGGGTTAAGGAGTATTGCACTGCTTTCAGATTGAGGGAAGAGGATAGTGAAAACCGATGTTTGATGCGTGGGGGGATCTTAATATAGTCTCCGGCTTGTAAGAGCAGTTGCACTTGAGTGCCGTCAGGACCGATCAAACCGACAATGCACTCACCCGCGAGAACATGAAGCCCTTCTGCTTGACTATGGGTATGCCAGCGATCGCTACGGATCAGAAAGGGGTATAAGGAGGGGGAACCAGGGTGAAATACCATCACATCTCGCCGTTGATACCCATCCCGCTTTTTCAATAGATGAAAGGCATAATTAGTCGTTTGAAGTATCTGATGTTTCTCAAAGGGTGTCAGGATATCCTTTGCTAACACTTTCTTGAGTGACTGATCGCACGCAAAGGAAATTCGCTCTACTACAACATTGAAAGAGCTTAAGATGGGCGCGATCGCGCTCACCGAGGTATAAATTCTACCGTCTTCTCGTTGTAGGATGGCCATTCTGTTTCTCCTCTCGTATTGGTTTGGGACCCTTGCACTTTCCAGCTCCGGGGTGATCCGATCTTGACTTTGGGATTTAATCTACGGCAATCCAGTCGAGTTACCGATAATTAAACTATATCACATCCCAGTCACCTGTCAACCCCCCGATCTAATTTTTTTGCGCGACATCCATTTCCTCTCTCTTGCCATGAGGAGAGGGCTGTTTCATGTCGCGGGGGGGATTGCCCCGACAAAGAATGAAACAGCCCGGTCTTTTTTTATTTTTTGATTTTAATATTAAAGATTGAGAAACAAAGACTAAAAATCTATCGGTATACCGTAGTATTGTCGTGTAAAGAATTTATTAGCCAAAAAAAGTGACACTATCTTCTTCTAAAGTGGAGTATGCGCTGATCGCGCTTTTAGATCTAGCTAGTCAACAGGAGAAAGACTCACTCCTGACAGTCAGCGCGATCGCAACATCCCAGGGCATACCAGCGCGTTACCTGGATCAAATCTTAACCATCTTAAGGCACAGTGGAATAGTCAACAGCCAAAGGGGGGCCAAGGGCGGTTATGTTTTAGCGCGTCCCCCTTGGCAGATCACATTATTAGAAATTGTTTCTTCATTAGAGGGGAATAACGGTTCTAATAAAGGGGTATTTTCTGACTCCCAAACATTAGAAAAAACTGTAGTGTTGGATATTTTGCAGCAAGCAGAAAAGGCTTATTACTCAGTGTTAGGGAGTTATACCCTCGATGATCTCTATCAACAACGGAATGCTTATAAACAGCAAAATCCCATGTATTATATTTAGGAAGGAAGAAGGAAGAAGGAAGAAGGAAGAAGGAAGAAGGAAGAAGGAAGAAGGAAGAAGGAAGAAGGAAGAAGGAAGAAGGAAGAGGGTTAACAATTGATAATTGACAATTAACAATTAACAATT
>JBEDKD010000352.1:0-13777 GCA_041172365.1 Cyanobacteriota bacterium
GTCGGGAAATCAAATAAAACACCAAGACACCAAGACACCAAGGGGTAAATCGGATTTTGAGAGACTCTATTTTCTTTTCTTAGTGCCTTAGTGTCTTTGTGTTAAAACAAGGCTCACCGTGGAATCTCAATGACAAATTCCGTTCCTTCACCTACAGTAGAATTGCATATTAAGGTACCGTGGTGAGTTTCTTCAATAATTTGGCGGGCGATCGCCAATCCCAAGCCCGTGCCCTTCCCCACACCTTTAGTCGTAAATAAGTGATCAAAAATACAGACTTTAACCTCTTCTGGCATTCCCCAAGCATTATCCTTAATTTTAATCACCGCGTGGGAATTTTCTTCGACGAAAAATGTCGTGATGGTAATGATATTAGGAGCCCTTTCAATCTCTTGATAAGAGCGCGATCGATTAACTTCTTCAAAGGCATCGATCGCGTTAGCCAAGATATTCATAAAAACTTGGTTAAGTTGTCCGAGAAAACACTTAATCTCAGGAATATTGCCATAGTTTTTGATCACTTCAATCGCAGGGCGATTCTCAGAAGCTTTGAGACGGTGTTGCAAAATCATCAGGGTACTATCAATCCCCGCGTGGAGATTCGCGGGAACTTTTATTTGTGTATCACCACGGGAGAATACCCGAAGGGAGGTGCTGATATTTTTGATGCGATCGCACCCAGTTTTCATAGAAGTCAACATTTTCGGCAAATCATCGAGTAGATAATCTAAATCAACCTCTTCTATTTTCTCAATAATTTCGGTCCCTGGATCGGGAAACTTTTGTTGGTAAAGCTGCAAACAATCAATTAAATCTTGAACACCATGAGTATATTCATTAAGATTACCAGAAATAAAACCAATAGGATTATTAATTTCGTGAGCGACTCCCGCGACTAAATTCCCCAAAGCCGACATTTTTTCACTTTGGATCATTTGCAGTTGCGCCTGTTGTAAATTTTTCAGAGCTTCTTCTAGCTCTTGGGATTTCTGCTTAAGCGCGATTTCCGCTTGTTTGCGATCGCTAATATCTCTCACTAAACAGTGCAGAATTTGCTCACCATCGTAGGGAATTAAAGTCAAGGTAACTTCGGCCCAAAAATTATCTCCATTAGCCCGTTGATGCACCCACTCAAATTGATGACTGCCGTTATTTAATGCCTCAGAAATCATCCCATTTACCTTCTCAAAAGAAGATTGATTATCCGGCTGTAATTCCGGGGATATCTGGGAGGGATGAATCGCACAAAGCTGTTCCCGATAGGAATAACCAAACAGACTCATGGCGGCTTTGTTACAGTCAATAAACCCTTGATCACTGAGTAATAAAATAGCATCGACAGACTTCTCAAAAAGCTCTTTGAATCGCATTTCCGATTGATGTAATTTATCCAGAGAGCGTTGTAATTTATGGTTTTTTTCCTTTTCTGCCGCGTAGAGTCGAGCATTTTCCAAAGAAATCGTGGCTTGGGAGCAGATAAGTTGAATAAGTTCCAAACGATCGCGGGTAAAAGCACCTATTGTCAAATTATTTTCTAAATACAAAAGCCCGATGAATTTCCCCTGATGCAAAATTGGTAAACACAACAAACTCTTAGGTTTTTGCCCAATCACATAAGAGTCGAAAAGCCAATCTTTTTGGGCTGTAGCATCATCGAGGAGGACGGTGTTTAAGCTGTGTTTAACATAATTTACCAAGGTTATAGGAATATCTTTGCTACTTTCTAATGGTACAGATAGAAGAGTGATTCCTTCATGGGTAGTTGCGAGAGATTCTATAACTAAATTACCATCTTTGACTACCAAGAGTGCCACTTTACGAGCTCCAGAATTTTCCAGTACAACTTCCATGAAAGTCTCCAGAAATTTCTCAATTTTAATTTCACTAGAAAGAGCTTGTGAGACTTTGAGAATTGTCGCCAAATCGAGAACTTCGGAAATAGTGTTAGTGCTAGAGCGAGTGGTTTGGAGAGTTTGATTGATAATGGAGGATTGATTAAGGGTTAGTCTCGATGTTTCACGCAGTAAAATAGGATTTTGTTGGACTTGTAAAATAGGATAAAGCAGTTGGGAATAGCGTTTTTCTAAGTCGTCGGTTTTCGCTTTAGCTCCCCAACGAGCGTAGCCATAATAAGCTTCTATCATGTAAGTTTGGGCAATCTTTTCTTTACCCCAATTCAGGTATAATTTCGCCGCGAGTTCATTCCCTAATGCCTCTTCTTGGATGTATTTGTTTTCCTGCGCGATCGCGATGGCGCGATCGTAGAGTTCGATCGCGTCTAACTTTTTACCGGAAATTCTAGCCATTTCTGCTTCAACCAGTAGATATTTGTGTAAACAATTAGCCGAATTATAATCAGCCCAAAGTTTCATCTGTTTTTGGTTAGCCAATAATTTCTCCCAATACTTTTTCTGTTGCACAGGAGACGCGTCTGGATATATGACAGCTAAAGCCAAAGAGTAATAAAGATTATAGGAAATCACCAGAAACTTACCCGTACTCGCGCCCAAATGAGGCTCGGTTTGAGTAGCATGACTATAAGCTAACTCATACTCACCAAATAGATAATAAAGAAATATCTGAGCCGTATGTGTATAGTTAATAGTATTAAAATTGCGCGTCTCATAAAGTTGCGGAAGCATCCTTTGAGCATCAAAGAAATCGCCCTTTAGTTGTGCTGTGTAGTGAGAATTTCCCACAAGATTACAGAGCACCTGAGTCCATATATGTAACTGATTGATAACTTGCTCTTGACCAAATTTAATGATGTGATCAATATATTTTTCAAATTTTTGCTGAATATAATTGAGATTATATCCCGCGAGAATTGAACAAAAATAGGCATTAATAATGCAATAAGCACAATTTTCCGCATCTCCATTTTCGCTAAAACTTTGATAGCCTTCTATCAAAGGCTCTAGGGATTCTCGAACGGGTTTATAAAAATGCCGGGAAAGACCAAAATACAGGTTATGGATAAGTGCTTTGTCATTAAAATCGGGGTTCTGGTGATGTTTAGTAATGGCTAATTCTCCAAATTTAGAGCCATTCGGGATATCGTTTAAACCTCCATTTAATAAAACACTAAAAATAGCAAAAGTAAAGGGAGTTAGAGCAGAATCGCCGTATTTAATAGTGAGATCAACCAATCGACAAACAATCAAACCTAACATTTCTGGAACACCAAAGTAAGCCGGAAAACAAATATGCCTCAAAATCCTCATTGCCGCGATTTTTTCTGGATTCTGCATGGGCGGTAATTTAGTCAAATTCTCAAACCCCACCTGCTCTATCAGTTGATTTGTCTTGGCAAAAGCCCGGGTAAAACTTTCTGTATCAGGGTTTTCGGGAAAATATTCCCCTAATTGCGCCAACATTTCGATCGCGAGATTGACAGTCTCTTTAAAATAAGATTGGGTATGGTAGTATCTCAAGAGTGGTTCATAAATTTTGACGCGATCCGTAATCTTATTTATGTGAGGTAGAGCCCTATCTACTATCCCCTTAATCAAGGAAAAATCCGTATTTAAACAGGCTGCATCAGCCGCTCCAATATACAAATCTAATGTCAATTGATATTGCTCTTTCCAAGAGTTTAAAGATAATAACTTAATTCCTTGAGTAAAATATTCATAAGCCGAGCGAAAAGCCGAGGAAAGTAGTGCTTTTTGACCCCCATATAAATATAACTCAGCAAAGGAATTTTTTTCGGCGACATCCGTAACTAACTCCACTCCCAAATTCAATTGATTAATAATCTCAAAAATCTTTTCTTCTCGCTCTTCTACTGATACTGTATTGACCAATATTCGCCCAATTTTTAGATGAGTTGCTTGTTTTTCATTCTCAGGAATAAGGGAATAAGCTGCCTGTTGGACGCGATCGTGCAGAAACTTATAAACAACAGTTTGAACAGGATGAGATGAAACGGCATTTTGCTCCTGTGCGACATAGAATTTATACACTTCACTTAGGGGCAGAATCAAACCTTCTGGCAAAGCCTTCCACAAATCTGCGGCCGTCTTAGTTTCCGATTGTTGAGAGACGATCGCCAATGTCGCCAAGTCAAATTGATTACCAATACAGGCCGCCAATTTCAAAACATTCTGCGTCGCTTCTGGTAATTTCTGCAACTGTAACGCCATAAACTCAACCACATCATCCGTGAGAGCTAATGACTTGACTTGGGTAATATCGCACTGCCAAATTCCCCTATCGCCATCAAACTTTATCAGCCCATCCTCATAGAGAGATTTTAAAAATTGTGTGCTAAAAAATGGATTTCCCTGCGTCTTTTGATACACCAGTTGTGTTAAGGGTTCCGCGATTTCCAAGGCACAACCAAGGGTATCGGCAACCAGTTGATTTAAACTCCCCTCACTTAGGGGTCCTAATGTAATCCTGTTAATAGTAGTCTTCGCTTTAGCAATCTCATCCAATGTCAACATTAAAGGATGGGCGGCAAAAACTTCATTATCACGATAAGCACCAATTAATAATAAATATCCACTATCTGATTCATTCATCAACAACTGCATTAACTTCAAAGAAGGCGAATCCGCCCATTGTAAATCATCTAAGAAAATCACTAAAGGATGTTCCTTAGTCGTGAAAACATTGACAAATTTTGGAAATAATAAATTAAAGCGATTTTGCGCCTCTTTGCCAGAAAGTTCTGGTGCGGGAGGTTGTTTACCAATAATTTGTTCTAATTCTGGAATCACCTCAATAATGACTTGTCCATTCTCCCCCAGTGCCGCGATAATTTTTCTTTTCCAAACCGCTAAACTGGCATCATTTTCACTCAGTAATTGTCCCATTAAGTCTCGAAATGTTTGCACAAAAGCAGAAAAGGGAATATTTCGACGAAATTGGTCAAATTTCCCTTTAATAAAATAGCCCCTTTGCCGGACAATGGGTTTATGGATTTCATTAACAATTGCCGTTTTACCAATACCAGAAAACCCTGCTACTAGCATCATTTCTCCCCCCCCTCGTATCCCCTGATTAAGAGCGGTTTGGGTGGGATTAGCAACCCGATCAAAGGCTTCTAGCAAAGTGTTAACTTCCTTTTCACGCCCATAAAGTTTTTCGGGAATGATGAAGCGATCGCACAAATCTCTCCGGCCGAGGGTAAAGGGTTCAATCATTCCCTTTTCCTGCCATTGATGCTGACATTCTTCTAAGTCATATTTCAGTCCCAATACAGTTTGGTAACGATCTTCGGCATTCTTCGCCATTAACTTGCCAACCAGCTCGGACAAAACTAAAGGAATATCAGAATTTAGACTATGAATGGAAGGGGTTTTTTGTGCCAAATGACAGTGTATTAACTCCATCGGATCATTAGATATAAAAGGAAGTTGTCCCGTGAGAATTTCAAAGAAAGTAACACCCAAGGAGTAGAAGTCACTGCGGTAGTCAATGCCTTTATTCATGCGCCCCGTTTGTTCGGGTGAGAGATAGGCAAGGGACCCTTCTAGCACGTTAGCATTTTTAATTTCTTGGGTTTCTTTCGGTAACAGGGAAGCAATACTAAAGTCAATTAATTTAACCTGTTTAGTCTGTGGATTAATGAGAATATTGTCAGGCTTAATGTCTTTGTGGATGATGCGGTGGTGGTACAGTCCATTGAGGATATCGGTTAGTTGTAGTGCCAGAAAGAAAAAGTCAGCCAGTGTGAAAGGTTGACTTGTTTCTTTGAGTGTTTGGAGGTATTTGCCGATGGAGATTCCCCCGAAATCTTCCATCACCAAGGCATAACTATTGTGGTATAGTTCTAGGCTGTAGGTTTTGATGATGTTCGGTAAGTCCAGATTTTGCGCGATCGTATATTGATTACGAAACTGTACCAATTCAGTAAAACTGGGGTACTCGTTGCGTAAGAGTTTTATCACTACAGGAGTTGAGTCCGATAGTCGTTTTCCTCGATAAACCAGGGTTCTGATACCCGCGTAAAGTTCTTCAGTGATAATGTAGCCTGAAATTTGGGTGGATGGTTTGCTTAAACTCATTTTTCTGATCCTTGCCTACTCTACTTATTACCGAGAATCGATTTTGTAAGCACCCCTAGTTTTAATTATGGGGTAAAGGCACACACCCTCCCCATTCATTCTAGTCTTTTTTAGTTTATCGTGTCACCGATTGAATCCGCAAGTCGATCGCGTTTTGATCATGGCAAATCAATCCAGGCTCGCGATCGTTTATTTTTGCCCCGTTTTTTCCGTATTTTGACTAAGAGCTTTAACAAGAGAATCACCAACATAATTAGCTAAAGCTTTCAGCCCTAAATCATTATAATGACAACAACTATCTATATAAATAGGTTCTTTGATATCATCCAAGATATTAATCGCACTAAAAAATTGAACCCCATTACTTTGTAACTTTTTGACATTTTCTAATAATTTCGGATATCCTAATTTCACCGCGTTAGCATAGGGAGTATCCTTATTAAACGCGACTTTCTTTTCAGCTTCACTAAAGACTCGTTTGGTTTGATAATATTGATTCGGTTGCAGAAAATGAAAATAGGGAATTTTACTAGCTTCTGAAACTCGTTTCATTAACACCGATGAACGAACCCAATGCTGGGCGATTTTCTCAAAAACAACCCCATCTGCCAAGGGTTCAGGTACTACATTTAATTGGACAATACTTTGACCTTTAGTATTGGTGGTAATATCTCTATCAAACTTGAGCACATCTTGGCGATAATTATTAATTAAACTCTGGACATAAATAGATTTAATCGTATGACAACTAGCTAATTTACAAGTAAATAAACTCAATATTTCCGCATTTAATTTTTCCTTTGTTGCCCTGATTCTACTCATTGTTTCTATTGCTCTTGGTGTCAAAGTATGACTCGCAAAATTGACTAAAGGTGAAATGTGTTGAAAACTTGGCATCGTCGTATCTAAATTATTTCTATTATTTAAACTCGATAACGCTACTTCATTAAAACCATCTACATTAATGATAATATCAAATTTTTGACCGAGAGAAAGAAAATAATTTAAAATCATTAATTGTTGGGGTTGTTTATAACCACCAGTGGCTAAGGATAAAATAATAAATTCTTTATCCTTAAACTGGGGCAGTTCCTTCAGTTTATTAGTAATCTCCTTATTTTGGACTTCAAAAACCGATAAATTAGAAGCCACTGAACCGCCAAAAATTGCGACAATTACTTGATTTTTGCTTTTAACAAAAGGATAATCATAGGGAGAAAGAAAACCATAATTATTAATTTTAAACCCTGGTTGAAAATCCGGGCCCGGTCTTTGAATATATCCAAAAAAAGGATGAAATCTCTCAATAACCGAGTCCGTGGAGTTCCCCAAACGCACTCCTTCCATATCGATCCCTAACTCTTTATAGTTTTTAGCAATGGATCTGGTGTAGAAAAATTGTTTATTTTTTAACCAAAATAAACCTAGGGAACCTAACTCTAAAAAAGCACCTAATAAAACTATATTAATGACAACTATTTTGAGGATCTCTGTGATTACTTTTTTATTAAATATTTGGGGTAGATTTACGGGTTTCATCTTGATTGACTCCTGATCTTTAATGCACATTAATTAGGAATGAAAATTGTTGCTAAATGAAAGTATGATTTACCCTGGGTAATGCCCCGTGCCTACCCCCCTTGCCCGCGCGCGGGGGTAGGGGCAACCACGGGGGGATTGCCCCTACAAATTTCATATCCCAATTCAGCAACGCCGAAAATTAAATAACTTGAGCATTGGGTTTGTCGTTTCACCCTTGAGAGGGAACCCAGGCAAGATGCCTGCACTACTAAGAGGAAACCCAGGCAAGATGCCTGCACTACTTTATGAAATTTTCATTCCTTAATGATTAGCGATTATACCATATCAAAGGGATTATGCAATGGGGCTGAATCACTAGGATTCAAATCAGTTATTTGGAGTCTTTCACCACTTTAATAATAGCCTCCGAGATATAATCACCTAAGAGATTTTGTCCAATGTTATTGTAGTGACAGCAATTATCTCGATAAACCGTTTCTTTTGTCCCATCTAAAACATTGACGGCACTAAAAATATTAACTTGCTCTTTTCGTAAGTCTTCAACTTTTGATAGGAGTTTGGGATATCCGCTCTTAATCGCGTTTGAGTAGGGGCTATATGTCACAATATAAAGTTTCTTTTCTTCCTCTGTAAATACTCGTTTGCTTGGATAATATTGATTGGGTTGAATAAAGTGAAAATAGGGAATTTTACGAGCTTTGAGCACTTGACTCATTGTCAGAGAGGATTGATACCACAGAGAGATCATTTGATCATAAGCTTGTTGTTGTTGATCATCGGATAATTTTGATTGACTCTGATACAAATTAATCACATTATTTTTATCAAAGAGTTGATTCGCATTAGCTTTCTGTTGTTTTTCGTAGTCTTTCAGTTTTTCTTGATATTGATTAATTAAATGTCTGGCTTGAAGCGATCGCGTGGTATAACAAAGGGCTAAAGAACAACGATCTAAATCCTTAATAGTTTGGCTTAACTGCTTTTTTGTTTGGCGAATATCTAACATAGACTGAAGCACTTTAAAGGATAAATTATTATTAGCTAATCCTGTTAAAGGTTGAATATGTTGAAAACTGGGCATGGCAAAATCGAGTTTATTTGTGTTGTTAACATTGGCCAAGGCTATTTCATTAAATCCATCTAAGTTAATCACCAGGTCAAATTTTTGATTGATGGCTAAAAAGTAATTTAAAATTAATAATTGTTGTGGTTGTTTATAGCCACCTACCCCCAAATTCAAAATGATAATCTCTTTATTGGCAAAGAAAGGTGATTTTTTCAGTCGGCGAGTAAATTCGTTATAAATATAGTCATTAATAGCAAAATCATTGGCTACGGAACCTCCAAACATCCCAATAATATATTGATTACTATTTTTCTTAATAAAGGGATAATCATAGCGGCTATAAAATCCATAATTATTAACTTTTAAATTGACATCAGGACGCGGAAAAGCTCCCTGTTTCATCACATAGCCAAAATAGGGATGAAATCGTTCGACAATTTCTTCCTCTAAACGTACTCCCAGTTTTTCTAAGTCTTTGCTAAATTCCTGAGATTGGGGTTGATTTTTACTGGTATAATAAAATCTTTTTTCTTTCAAAAAATAAAAGGCTAATGATACACTTTCTAACGCGACAAAAGTCAAGAGGATATTAATAAAAATAATCCCCAATAAATTTTTGATGGATTTGAAATCGGTTAATTTGGTTTTCATATAGATTACCTACCCTAAATGACTATTTATTATTCTTTTTTTGCTTTTGGGGAGTTGATGGCGCAGAGACAGAAGTATTAGACAAAAACTGACAAACATTGGAGGAGATGATTTCCCCGGCTAAACGATGTCCTTCTATATTCCAGTGTCCTTGACAGAGCATATTATCAAAACCATGTAAACAAACTCTTTTTTGTTCCGCGTATTGTTGAAAAGTGGGGCTTAAATTTAATACGGGAAAACCAGCGCGATCGCCCACAGCTTTAACTCGTTTATCAGGATAAAATAAATCCTGAATATTGTTAGTCTGAGTAAAATTTTGGCGGGCTTTGGGATCGGGTAAGACGGACATGGGATCGCCAATGGTAAAAACAAAAAAGGGAACTCCTTTTTGTTTAACTTCCTGATTCATTAATTCTAATAACCCTTCTGTGACTTGCCAAGCATCTTGCCAAGTTTTATCACTAGGCTCCTTAAAATTAAGAATACTCAATCTGGTAAATTCCTTAGAGAGTTTTTCCTTTTTCAGATTGAGCTCACTTTTTTTAAGCAGTTGTAAAATACGGGAATGATTGACTAACCATCCGGGTAAGCGATCCACCCAAGAAACCGCGTATTGATTACGATCGACTGGGGCCAGATTGCGAAAAGACATATCCCCCACTAAAGCACCATCTTTATAGACAAAAAAAGGTCGATAGGGATCATATTCTAGTTGGCGCGAATTATTAATGACATCATTGCCATTAAAAAAACCCAGCAATACTAAATCAGGAGCATAATCCCAGACTTTTTTCTGCAAAACAATTAATTCCTGGGCTGTACCATAACCATGAACACCAAAATTAATGGCTTCAACTTTTTTCCCTTGAAGGGCCTTACATTGGGCTAATTTTGGTTCAATTTCTGCCCAAAAAGTTTTTTCTACTGGCACTTGTAGGGCTTCGCTAAAAGAATCGCCTAAAACCGCGATTCGGAAAGTATCTTTGGGTTTTTCCTTACTATGTTCACGATCGCGCAACCCGGCACTATTCATTTGAATAAAAGCCTTACCTTCCTGAGTCCACCAACCGGAAGCACCCGGTTTATGCCACCATCCCAAATCAGGATCAGCCGTATGAAAATCCGTTGGGGCGGAATCAACATAGTCAGGCATTTTCTGTACCCCTTCAATTTTGGCCACGCGTAAACCGATTTCACCAATTAGAATTCCAGTGAAAACTCCAGCCAGACTAAGAAAAATTGTTTCCTTCCAGACTTTGTATTTCTGCATTTTTGAGAACAAGGTATAGATGAATAGTGCAGGAACATTAACTTAATATGATCGGGGTTCCCCAATAACTAAGATTATCAGATTGTCCACGCGCTCAAATGTCCCTTTGTTATTCTAAGCCAATAGTGGAATTTTAGAGCTTTTGGCACAGATCAAACACAGTGCAATATGACTTTCTTGGTAAGATTTTTATGATCTCGTTGGGGGAGAATGATAATTTTATTTCACTTTTGATTTTTTGTGAAACCGCAAGGCTTGGAGAAACCCTTTTTCTTCCTATGGATCAAGGGAAACTCCCCTTGATCCACAGGAAAGACGCGATGGGATTAAAGAAAAAACTTACCGGAGAAACTCTAATCTTTAAACTTAGTTTTCTCCGGGTATAAATCAGGTCTAAATCGCGGGCATATCTCAATCAGAACAAAGTATAAATAAACGGCGCGATCACCGAAGATTGACTCAAAATAATCAGAGCTCCCAGAAGAACCAAAGTAATAATTAAGGGTAGCAGCCAATACTTTTGGCGTTCTTTCATAAACGCCCAAATATCTTGAAGAAAGTCTAACATTGTTAAAACGGACGCTCCATACTAACTCTATTTTTCGGTTTACTTGGGACGCGATAAGTCTTCTGATCGTCATTCAGTTCTCGGCGCATCGGATCAGAACCCATTGCGCGCTGAATCCAACCCATAGGTACCATTATCAGATAAAAGACTATCCCTAAAATCAGTGGTGTTTCGATCGCGCTCATAAACAACCCAAACCGCATCCAACCATGATAAATGGGATTGAGGGATAAGGGCGCGATCAGAGCCATAAGACAGAGAATGCCTCCGATGAGCCAAAAAGCCCAATGACTCGGATGATGGCGTAATAAGGGGACAACTATCCCAAACAAACCAATAATGATACCACCTAATAGCAGTCCAAAGTCCCGTAGGCCTTTTTCATCGAGTTTGGGTATGGTGTGAGTCTCTTTACGAATTTCGTGATTACTCATAGTGATTAGATTGGGGATTAGGGATTAGGGATTAGGGATTGGGGATTAGGAATTGGGGATTGGGGATTAGGAATTGGGGATTAGGGATTGGGGAAAAGAGCAAGTTTTGACAAGCACTTAATCGAGTTCAAATTCTTGTTTCCAAGAGTCATCTTGTTCCCAAGGAGTTTGTTTAGTCTTCGCCAAGAGGAAATTTTCTAACACCAAATAATCCATCTCTGTCCGCATAAAACAGCGATAAGCATCTTCTGGCGTACCCACAATCGGTTCTCCTCGGACATTAAAGGAAGTATTTACTAATACCGCGCAACCCGTTTCCTTCTCAAAATGAGAAATGAGATTATAATACCGAGGATTAGTTTCTTTGTGAATTGTCTGAATCCGGGCTGAGTAATCAACGTGGGTGATCGCGGGAAGTTCCGAACGCGGAATATTGAGTTTCTCAATACCAAATAGTTGCTTTTGCTCCTCTGTCATGGGAATACGTCGATCTTCGCGTACTGGAGCTACAATTAACATATAAGGACTAGGCCGATCCTGATCAAAATAATCAGACACTCGTTCGGCTAATACTGAAGGGGCAAAGGGGCGGAAAGACTCTCGATATTTAATCTTGAGATTCATTACCGACTGCATTTTGGTATTACGCGGATCGCCAATAATGGAACGTCCCCCCAGAGCGCGTGGGCCAAATTCCATCCGGCCTTGAAACCATCCTACGACATTACCCTCGGCCAAAATTTTCGCGAGACGGGGCATGAGTTGATCATCTTCGAGAAACTCATAATCGGCTTTGACTGCTTCGAGATATTCCTTAATTTCCTCATTACTATGACGCGGGCCTAAATAAGAGCCACGCATCGCGTCATAACAGGAGACGGAAATGGGGGCTTTTCTCAGAGTCGCGATCGCGTCACGACTGGTAACGTCTTCATGGAATTCTTCCATTGGTTTGTCTTTGAAGTCAACAGGCAACCACTGGGAAACATCGCGGGGTTGATCGTGATATTGATACCAAATCGCCAATGCTGCACCGAGGGCACCACCAGCATCTCCAGCCGCGGGTTGAATCCAAATATCTTTAAAGGGACCTTCGCGTAAAATACGACCATTTGCGACACAATTAAGGGCGACACCTCCGGCTAAACAGAGATAATCGACATTTAATTCTTTTTGCACAGTACGACTCAGACGTAAGACAACTTCTTCTGTCACAACTTGAATAGAAGCCGCGATATCCATTTCCCGTTGGGTAAGTTGGCCTTCCGCTTTACGCGCGGGGCCTTCAAACAGTTGGGCAAATTTATCATTCGTCATAGTGAGGCCGACGGTGTAGTTGAAATAGTCCATATTCAACCGGAAAGTACCATCGTCTTTTAGGTCCATTAAATGGGTGAGGATGCGATCGACATATTTCGGTTCCCCATAGGGTGCGAGCCCCATTAATTTATACTCACCGGAGTTCACTTTAAAGCCCGTGTAATAGGTAAACGCGGAATAGAGTAAACCGAGGGAGTGAGGGAAATCAATTTCCCATTGGGGGGTAAGTTGATTGCCATCCCCTAACCAAACGGAGGTAGTTGCCCATTCACCCACACCATCCAAACACATCACCGCGGCTTTTTGGAAGGGACTAGGGAAAAATGCCGAGGCCGCGTGGGCTTGGTGATGCTCTGTAAAGAGGAGAGGGGGAAGTAATTCCACCTTACATTCTGCCAGGGCTGCTAGTTCTTTCTTTAAGACCGTTTTGAGGTAAAGTTTTTCTTTAAGCCAGACGGGCATCGCGGCCAAAAAGGACTGAAAACCCCTTGGCGCGTAGGATAAATAGGTTTCTAGTAAACGCTCGAATTTAACTAAGGGTTTGTCATAGAAAACAATTTGATCGATTTCTCGTAAATGCAGGTTGGCTTCTTTGAGACAATACGCGATCGCGTTTTTGGGAAATCGGGCATCGTGTTTTTTACGGGAAAATCGTTCTTCTTGGGCTGCGCCGATGATCTCACCGTTACAAACTAATGCCGCGGCACTGTCATGGTAATAGGCCGATATGCCAAGTATGTTCATTCGCGTCTCACCGATAAAATGGGGCTAGGCTGTGACTAGACAAGAAAATATTATAAAATTGTATCACAAGTTTCTCCTCTGTCCTGAAATAGACCAACGAGCTTTAGGATCATGTTTGATTAGGTCGGCTCTAAGAGCTGAGGAGATAGAAACAAAGCAATATTC
>JBEDKD010000353.1:0-5939 GCA_041172365.1 Cyanobacteriota bacterium
TGGGGCACACCGGAATTAACGCTTGGGGACAGACCGACCTCTACTCGTTGGTGGTAGCATCAACGGGCAAGCCGACTGATTGAACCAAGAATCCTCGTGCCTTTAGGCCGAGGAGTGTCAATGAGCCTCAGAAGTAAATGGTTTGATTTAGATTTTCTCCAACAATATCAAGCTGTAACCGTAACATTTAATCCCCTCGATTTAGCCATGCTTCCCCTTCAGATTGCCGATGCCTTGGGCTGGGATTTCTAGCCCTCTGATTCTGTAATGATAATCGTAATTACACTTACAAAAGCGAATGGAGAGGTGTAACTGTAATGAAAACCGTAATTACATGAGGCGAGGGGCAATGGGGAATCGGGAGAACTGGGCATGAAATCGAAAAAAGATATTTATGAAGGTGAAATCTTAAATTTTTTTTAAGTCTTGTCACCCCCTCATGGTATATTCAGGGGTGGAGTGGACGAGTGGTAACACTCGTAACAGTTCCCCCACAAGACGGCTTCAACTGAAGAACTGGAGTGGGAGTCCAAACAACCAACGACTGTCCGAGAGAAGGAACCTTGTCAGAGCAGACTCATGAACCCGCCGAGTTGACGGAGGGGGACATACAAACGGAAACGGCTAAAGATCAACCACGCGGCACAATGAACGATTACTACAATCTCCGAAACGAGTTGTTAATCGTCACCCTTGGGCTGACGGGAGTCATTTTCATCACCGTCTGGATTTTTTACTCCCTCAACATCGCCCTAAATTACTTACTTGGGGCGAGCACAGGTGTGGTTTACTTGAGAATGTTGGCAAAAGACGTAGAACAAGTAGGGATAGAGGGCAAGCGTCTGAACAAGACCCGCTTGGCACTCTTCATTGGGTTGATTATAGTAGCAACTCAATGGAAACAGCTACATCTGATGCCCATTTTTTTGGGATTTCTGACGTATAAAGCTGCCCTGATGGTCTATATCTTGCGAACAGTGGTCACACCTGATCCTCGATAAGTCAGGTTTATTCAATAGACTCCACACATTGATGTGTATGGGGAAGCGTTTTCAATGGAAATGTTAAATGTTCTAAACAGCTTAAATAGTTTCCCCCTTGCTGAATTAGAAGTGGGTAAGCACTTCTACTGGCACATAGGTAATCTGAAACTACATGGGCAGGTATTTTTAACCTCCTGGTTTGTCATTGCCGCCTTAGTGGTGGTCTCGATTTTAGCAACGAAAAAAGTCGAGCGCATTCCCAATGGGTTCCAAAACTTAATGGAGTACGCGTTGGAATTTATCCGCGACTTGGCGAAAAACCAGATTGGGGAAAAAGAATATCGCCCTTGGGTACCGTTTGTTGGTACTTTATTTCTGTTCATCTTTTTGTCAAACTGGTCTGGGGCTTTAATTCCTTGGAAGTTAATTCACCTTCCTGAGGGGGAATTGGGCGCACCAACGGCTGACATTAATACAACAGTGGCATTAGCGTTATTGACATCTCTCGCGTATTTTTACGGGGGACTCAGTAAGAGCGGCTTAGGGTATTTTGCCCACTATGTGGAACCAGTACCCTTTATGTTGCCCTTCAAAATTATTGAAGATTTCACCAAGCCACTATCTCTAAGCTTCCGTTTATTTGGTAATATCCTTGCCGATGAATTGGTGGTGGGAGTGCTGGTGTTGCTAGTGCCACTGTTCATCCCCCTGCCAGTGATGGTTTTGGGCTTATTCACAAGTGCTATTCAGGCGTTGATTTTCGCTACTTTAGCCTCTGCCTATATTGGTGAAGCGTTAGAGGGTGGTCACGGCGAAGAACACCATGATTAATTTGAGTGTTGAGATTTAAGGTTTGAGATTTTAGAGAAAAATCTAGGATCGAAAAATCAAGTCTGACAATCTTTATTAGTCATCCACAAGTATTTTTTCTGTTGTCAATTTTTGTTGTAGTTTAAGTAAGGAAAATCAAGATGAATCCATTAGTTGCTGCCGCTTCAGTTATCGCCGCTGCTCTAGCTGTAGGTTTAGCCGCGATCGGTCCTGGTATTGGTCAAGGTAATGCGGCAGGTCAGGCTGTAGAAGGGATTGCTCGTCAGCCTGAAGCAGAAGGAAAAATTCGTGGAACACTGCTGTTAAGTTTGGCGTTCATGGAAGCTCTGACAATTTACGGTTTGGTGGTGGCATTGGTTCTTCTGTTCGCGAACCCCTTCGCCTAAGCATTTTCTATTTTGGATTTTAGATTTGAGAAGGGAAACCCTTAAATAACCTTTAGGTAAAGCCGTCATCTTGATGGCAAGAAAATCAGCACTTAAGATGGCGGTTTTATATGTCTAATCGGGGGGATCACCATCCTCAATCTAAAATCTGAAATAAGGAATTGTGAAATCCGTATTATGGGAGCCATCAAAGATGATAATGCCGACAATTTTACTGGCTGTTGAAGAGGCTGCCAAAGAGGGTGGATTATTTGATTTAGATGCCACTCTGCCATTAATGGCTGTGCAGTTTCTCATCCTCATGGCAGTTTTGAATGTCTTGTTTTACAAGCCCCTTGGTAAGGCAATTGACGAGCGGGCTGATTATGTTCGTAATACTCAATTAGGTGCGAAGGAACGCTTGGCAAAGGCGGAAAAACTGGCGAAGGAGTATGAGGATAAATTAGCAGATTCCCGTCGTCAATCTCAAGCCATTATTGCCCACGCTCAGGCCGATGCTCAAAAGATCGCGGCTCAACAAGTTGCCGAAGCTCAACGAGAAGCTCAAGTGCAACGAGAAAATGCCGCGAAGGAAATAGGGCAGCAAAAACAAGAGGCGATGAGCCAGCTAGAAAAAGAGGTGGACGCTCTTAGTCGCCAGATTCTAGAGAAACTATTAGGCCAAGAATTGGTCTCCTAGTATCACCCAAACAGCAGTGCAATTAGGTCAGAGTATTATGGGGACTGTTTTATTGTTGGCTACGGAAACGAGCCATCATCAGGCGGGTTTCGGAATTAACACTAATATTTTAGAAACCAACCTGATTAACCTGGTCATTATTATTGGATTGCTTGTTTATTTTGGTCGCGGCTTTTTAGGAAAAATCCTGAGTGAGAGACGCGAGTCTATTGAACAAGCAATTAAGGAAGCTGAACAACGTCAAAAGGATGCTCAGGCCGCGTTATCTGTGCAACAGCAACAGTTAACACAGGCACAAACTGAAGCCGATCGCATTCGGGCTCAGGCTGAGGAAACTGCGAAATCCGCGAAGGCGACTATTTTGGCACAAGCCGAGCAAGACGTAGCTCGCATGAAAGCCGAAGCCGGGAGAGAGTTAGAAACAGAACGGCAAAAGGTTATTGCACAACTGAGAGCGATCGTGGCTTCTCAAGCGTTAGAAAAGGTTGAAACTCAACTGAAATCTGGCTTGAGTGAAGATGCCCAACACAAGCTAATTGACCGCGCTATCGGTCTAATAGGAGGCTGATTATGGTCATAAACAATGAAGTTGTTGAACCCTATGCCGCGGCATTAATGTCCGTGGCTCAGTCCAACGGTCTGACTGATCAGTTCGGCTCGGATGTGCGTTCTTTACTTGGTATTTTAGATAGTTCTGAGGAATTGTGTCAATTTTTAGGAAATCCTCTGATCAAACCAGCCACTAAAAAAGGAGTGCTTCTGCAAGTAGTGGGTGATCAAGTTAACCCCTATATGCAGAACTTTTTAAAGCTTTTGGTGGATAAAGGTCGGATTGCTTTTCTGGAAGGAATTGGCAAACAATACCTCGCGAAATTACGGGAACTCAATCAAACCGTATTAGCTGAAGTAACGTCGGCGGTTTATCTCTCCGATGCTCAACAAGATATGGTGCGGCAAAAAGTCCAATCCATGACGGGCGCACGGAACGTTGAACTGGAAACGAAGATTGACCCGGATTTACTGGGCGGCGTGATCATTAAAGTGGGTTCTCAGGTGATTGATTCTAGTCTCCGAGGCCAACTTCGCCGCATTGGGATTCGTTTAGCTGGCTAATTGAATAAGTAAGGAAGAAGGAAGAAGGAAGAAGGAAGAAGGAAGAAGGAAGAAGGAGGAAGGAAGAGGGAAGAGGGAAGAGAAGGGGATATTTGTATCACTATTTTCTCAATCTCTGGTTTTTCTTTCTGAGTCTTTAGCAGATTTTTTCCAGTTCTGATTTTTCTTCCCTTATCCATAATTATCAATTACCCATTACTTAACGAATTGAAAATTACCGATTAACCAAATCTGACAACTGATAATTAATAACAGACATGGTAGCAATCAGACCTGACGAAATTAGTAGCATTATTCGCCAGCAAATTGAACAGTATGACCAAGAGGTGAAAGTCTCTAATGTGGGTACTGTTCTGCAAGTCGGTGATGGTATCGCGCGTATCTATGGCTTGGATAAGGCTATGGCGGGCGAATTGTTGGATTTTGCCGATGGCACTGTTGGTATCGCCCTTAACCTGGAAGAGGATAATGTCGGCGCGGTGTTGATGGGTGAAGGCCTGGAAATTCAAGAGGGTTCTGCTGTGACCGCGACGGGCAGAATCGCGCAGATCCCTGTGGGTGACGCGATGATTGGACGGGTTGTGGATGCTTTGGCTCGTCCTATTGATGGTAAAGGGGAAATTCAGACGACTGAATCTCGTCTGATTGAGTCTCCTGCTCCTGGGATTGTTTCTCGTCGTTCTGTGTATGAACCGATGCAAACGGGGATTACCGCGATCGATTCCATGATTCCCATTGGCCGTGGTCAACGGGAGTTAATCATTGGAGACCGTCAAACGGGTAAGACTTCGATCGCGGTTGATACGATCATCAACCAAAAGGGCGAAAACGTGATTTGCGTTTATGTCGCGATCGGTCAAAAAGCTTCTACCGTTGCCAATGTGGTCAACACATTGCAAGAAAAGGGCGCGATGGATTACACCATCGTGGTTGCGGCTAACGCGTCTGACTCCGCGACTCTGCAATATTTGGCTCCTTACACAGGTGCGAGTTTAGCAGAATACTTCATGTATAAGGGTAAGCACACACTGGTTATCTATGATGACTTGTCCAAGCAAGCCCAAGCTTATCGTCAAATGTCCCTGTTACTGCGTCGTCCTCCGGGTCGTGAAGCGTATCCTGGGGATGTATTCTATTTACACTCTCGTCTGTTGGAACGCGCCGCGAAACTCAGTAATGAATTAGGTGAAGGCAGTATGACTGCTCTGCCGATTATTGAAACTCAAGCGGGTGACGTTTCTGCCTATATTCCGACTAACGTGATTTCGATTACGGATGGTCAAATCTTCTTGTCTTCTGACTTATTTAACTCTGGTTTACGTCCCGCGGTTAACCCTGGTATTTCCGTATCACGGGTGGGTTCTGCCGCGCAAACGAAGGCCATGAAAAAGGTCGCGGGTAAGGTGAAACTGGAGCTCGCGCAGTTTGAAGAGTTGGCAGCATTCTCTCAGTTTGCTTCCGATTTGGATAAAGCGACTCAAAATCAGTTGGCTCGCGGTCAACGCTTACGCGAATTGCTGAAACAGCCTCAAAATTCGCCTCTGCGTTTGAATGAACAAGTCGCGATCATTTACGCGGGTATTAATGGTTATCTCGATGAGATTCCTGTTGATGGCATCGTTAAGTTCTCGGCGGGTTTACGCGAGTATCTGCGGACAAGTAAGCCGAAATATGTGGAAATTGTCCAAGAGCAAAAACAGCTTAATGATGAAGCTGAATCTCTCTTAAAAGAGGCGCTCGTTGAGTACAAGAAGACATTTTTAGTCTCTGCCTAATTGGTAATGGCTAATGGGTAATAGGGAATAGGTAATGGGTAATAGGTAATGGGGATTGGTGATTGGTGATGGGGAACTGGGTTGTGGATTTTGGGTTTTGGCTTTTTGGTTTTAGTTTTTAACCCAATCCCTAATCCCCAATCCCTAATCCCTAATCCCCAGTCCCCAGTCC
>JBEDKD010000354.1:0-4223 GCA_041172365.1 Cyanobacteriota bacterium
AAGAAGGAAGAAGGAAGAAGGAAGAAGGAAGAAGGAAGAAGGAAGAAGGAAGAAGGAAGAAGGAAGAAGGAAGAAGGAAGAAGGAAGAAGGAAGAAGGAAGAAGGAAGAAGGAAGAAGAAAACTTACCGATTACCGATTACCGATTACCGATTACCGATTACCAATTACAATGTCATTACAATCTCTGAGTATATTACCGAAAAACAATCAAACTCCAACAGGTTTATTAGTTATTTTGCATGGTTGGGGAGCCAATTATTATGATTTATTCTCATTAGCATCGGAGTTAAATTTACCAGATTATGCTTTTGAATTTCCTGATGCCCCCTTTCCCCATCCTGATGTACCCGGTGGCAAAATGTGGTATGACTTGCAAAGCAAAGATTATCAAGGTTTAACAGAAAGTCGTCAAATTTTATTAGAATGGTTATTATCTTTGGAAGGGAAAACAGGGATTCCTTTATCCCGCACTTTTTTAAGTGGTTTTTCCCAAGGCGGCGCGATGATTTTGGATGTGGGCTTAACTTTGCCTTTGGCTGGTTTGATTTCCATGAGCGGTTATTTACATTTTAATCCTCAATTATCCGATCGCGCCTTAGCGCCGATTTTAATGACTCATGGTAATCTGGATATGGTAGTACCCTTAAAAATGGCGATCGCGTCACGCGAGGGTTTACAGAGCATAGGTGCTTCAGTAGAGTATCACGAATTTTCAGGCGGCCATGAAATTCCTCGCGGCGTTATTCAATTAATCCATGATTTTGTGTTAAAAACAATATCAAACCTGGGTTAAATCCATAGTATAGACTGTAGTATCACGGCAAATGCAACTGTAAAAAAGGAGTTAAGCATGACGACTTTGACAACCCCCTCCCGTGAGATTGCCGCTTTGACAGCAGAAGATGTGGCGAAACTTGCCATCCGTTTAGAAGCTGATGATTATAGTGATCCTTTTGATGGATTAAATGATTGGCATTTGCTGCGCGCGATCGCGTTTCAACGCCCAGAATTAGTAGCCCCCTATCTCCATCTTTTAGATATGGAAGCTTACGATGAAGCCTAATTAGAGAAATAAGGAAGAAGAAGGAAGAGGGAAAAGAGATATTTGCTAAATATTCTTCAATGGAAGATTTTTCTTTTTCTCTCTTCATGATTTTTCTGTAGTAGGGGCGGGTTCACCGGGATCTGCACAACCAATCAAAGATACTGGTAAACCCGCCCCTACCCCAATATTATGGGTTAATCAACCGGATTTGATATCAGGAAGTGATTTTCTCTTTCAAGTGAAAACCGCGATAATTGCTGAAACCCTTGATTTTATAGCCTCTTCCCTCTTCCCTCTTCCTTCTACTATATAATTTAGTGCCAATCCCCTTGAATTGTAAACGCGCCCCAAGAATAAGGAGACTGCCATTTTCCCGATTTCCACATCTCTAACTGTGCCTCTCTTAACGCGATAATGGGATTCTTACCCCCCTTCAATATTGGCTGATAAAATCGAGTCATTAACTCAGAAGTCGAAGCATCATTAACACTCCATAAACTCACAACAACCCGCCGAGCCCCTGCATACATAAACCCCCTTGTCATCCCCACTAAACCTTCCCCTTTTGTCTCTTTCCCTAAGCCCGTTTCACAAGCACTTAATACCACTAATTCCGCTGGTAAATTCAAGTTAAAAATATCATGGAGACGTAAAAATCCGTCTTGTTTTTTTCCTTGTGGATTAAATAAGGAAAATACCACTCCCGATAGTTCAGGATTGACAGAATCCAGTAAACCATGAGTAGCAAAATGAACAATTTGATATTCGGATAAATGGGGATTTTTCGCTTCATCTAGGGAGGCTTGAAAGTCTAGGGCTTGTAACCTTTTATTTTCGGGAACTAACGCTAGAATTTTCTCCGCTTCCGCGCGGGTATATTGCAGACGGTTAGAAACTTTAGCCCCTTCCCCAATACCTAAATTACGCGCCCCACGAGTCAGGGCTGATTGGTTGACAGTTTCTCCCATAGTCCCCCTTTCTCATGGGCGGGATGTACTTGTCAGGCGAGGATCATCAGAGGTAAAAACGGGGTCCGCTAATACCGCGACGGTTTTGGCGACAGTGGGGCGATTCTGTAGTTGTTCCCCTTGAATTTGGGTAATAATGGGATCGCGATCAAGAATGCGGGAACCATGTCCAGAATAGTGATAAAATACCACATCTCCGGGTTAAGTTTGTTTGATTAAATATTCTTCAAACGCGCTTAAAATTCCTGTGTGGGTGGCTTCTTTGTCGGGTAAAAGTTGTAGGATTCATAGGTATTTCCCTCGAAGAATCAAATCTATCTGAAGAAGCTAATCCCTAAAGTGTCAATCAATGCAACAGAGCCCGGTAAACCCGTTCTCAGGCTGATTTTTCTGTAGGATTGTAGATGTTCGGGTGGGTAAGAGGAGAGTCTGTAGGGGCGGGTTTACCAGTATCTCTGATTGGTTGTGCAGATCCCGGTGAACCCGCCCCTACAAGAATTATGTTGGTTTACCCAGACATGATATTACCCACCAAAATAACTTAAAAAAAAGTGGTTAATTTAGACAAATTTTTGATGTTGATTGGTTGGTAATTAGTTTATGAAAGACAAACGGGTTTTAATTGGCTTATCCGGTGGAATTGCAGCTTATAAAGTCTGCGAAGTTGTTTCTACTTTGGCAAAATCTGGGGTTGAGGTACGGGCTATTTTAACTGAGTCAGCCCAAGAGTTTATTACTCCCTTAACCCTTGCTACTCTCTGTCGTCATCGGGCTTATACCGATCGCGACTTTTGGCAACCCAACAATAATCGCCCCTTACATATTGAATTAGGAGAATGGGCGGAAGTTTTTGTCATCGCGCCGATGAGCGCGAATACTTTGGCAAAATTAGCATTCGGTTTGGCAGATAATTTATTAACAAATACCGTTTTGGCTTCCACTTGTCCGATTTTATTAGCTCCCGCGATGAATACGGATATGTGGGAACAAATGTCGGTACAACGTAATTGGCAACAAGTTTTTAATGATTTCAGATATCATGCTATTTCCCCAGGTGAGGGAATTTTAGCCTGCGATCGCGTGGGTGCTGGAAGAATGGCAGAGCCCCAAGAAATTCTCACACAAATAGAATCTTTATTATATACAAAAGGAAGACGAGATTTAATCGGAAAAAAAGTATTAATTAGTGCCGGAGGAACCCGAGAACATTTTGATCCAGTCCGTTTTATTGGTAATCCTTCCACAGGTAAAATGGGAATCGCGTTAGCCCAAGCCGCATTACATCGAGGAGCCTCCGTTACTTTAGTCCATAGTATCGCGGATAATTTCACCTTAAAGGGAGTAAAAAATCATCAAATTGTCAGTGCTCAAGAGATGGAAAACGCGATGTTAGAATATTTTCCTGATGCCGATATTATTATTATGGCCGCGGCGGTTGCTGATGTTAAACCCCGTGATTATAGTGATGACAAATTACCCAAAAGTCAATTACCTTCTCAATTACCCTTACAACAAGTTCCTGATATTGTTGCCCAATTAGGCAACCGTAAACAACCCCATCAATTATTAATAGGATTTGCAGCACAAACCGGTGATATTGTCAAGCCCGCGTTAGGCAAATTAACTCAGAAAAAATTAGACGCGATCGTGAGTAACCCCATAGATCAAAAAGGAGTAGGTTTTGGGAGTAATAACAACTACGCGATATTTTTTGATCGAGAAGGCAGACAAAAAGAAATACCCCTCTGTAGTAAATTAGAAATGGCTCATCAATTATTTGATTTTATCACCGTTTTATCCTCATTTTAAATAAAAATGAGACGCGTTAAATCTAGCCAATTCCTACTGTGACTGTTTTTTTATTTCTCAATATACGTTGAAATGATTATATTACTTCTGAGGAAATCCTGCTGAGGACTTCCCTCTTCCGATCGTGCCTTTGTGCCTTAGTGGTGTATTCTGAGGACTTCCCTCTTCCTTAGTGCCTTAGTGCCTTAGTGCCTTAGTGCCTTAGTGCCTTTGTGGTGTATTACTTCTGAGGCATTCCTTCTTCCTTAGTGCCTTAGTGCCTTTGTGCCTTTGTGGTGTATTATAGCAACCGCCAGGGCTATTAGGACAGATTTTGTAGGGGCGGGTTCACCCGAATTTATCCCACAAATAAATAATCTCCAAAAACCCGCCCCACCCCACTAATAATATCCATCAAGAG
>JBEDKD010000355.1:0-14891 GCA_041172365.1 Cyanobacteriota bacterium
TATGGGTGGCGGAATTTATCTCATTCAAGAAAATGATAAGCTTGTGGAAATGACCGAACAAGCTTATGATTCAGAAGATCAATTACAAGAATTATTGGAAACTTATCCTAATCTCTTGGCAGGTGATCAAATTGATCGGGCAACACCGAGACGTTGGTTATTAATTTCTCGCGACTCTGTGGGATTAAATGAAGAGGATAGCAGTCAAAGATGGTCATTAGATCATCTATTTATTGACCAAGATGGTATTCCTACTTTAGTGGAAATTAGACGGATTTATAATAATGGAGAAATTCGTCAAAAAATTATCGGTGAAATTATTGATTATGCGGCAAATTTAGTAGTTTATTGGCCGATAGATTCCATCGTTTCTCTGTTTGAAACAAATTGCCGAGAATTAGGGCGCGATCCTGAACAGGTTTTTGCCGAATTTCTCGGAATTGAAGCCAATGAGGATCGCTTTTGGCAAGAAGTAAAAACTAATTTCCAAGCGGGTAAAGTTCGCTTAGTTTTAGTCTCTGATGAAATTCCCGTGGAAATTCGTCGTGTGATAGAATTTCTTAATAAACAAATGGACCCGGCTGAGGTTTTAGGGGTCGAAATTAAACAGTATTTGAGTGAGGATGGCTTAAAAACCTTAGTTCCTCGTTTAATTGGACAAACGACAGAATCTCACCAGCGAAAATCAAGTTTAACACGGGAAAGACGGCGATGGAATGAAGATTCGTTTTTTGATGAATTTGCGATCCGATGGGGTGAAGATGAGGCGGAAATAGCCGAGTCAATTCATTCTTGGGCTCAACGCTATCAACCGGATATGGATATTCAATGGGGAACGGGTGATACTTATGGCGGTTTTACGGCTGTCTTTCATCCTAAAGGGAAACATTCTTATCAATTATTTACGGTTGATATTGCTGGCCGTTTAGAAATTTCTTCTCATCATTATGGTGCTCAATCTCCTTTTAAGGATGCCCCAAAATGGTTAGAACTTCGTAATAAATTGAGTTCGATTGGTTTATCTTTACCCACTGATCCTACGGAAAGACGTTCTCCTAATTTACCTTTATCTCGTTTACAAGATGATGCGGGATTAAAACAGGTGATTGCTACTTTTGATTGGATTATTGAGATGATTAAATCTTGATTTTTCACCAGAAATAAAGGAAGAAGGAAGAAGGAAGAAGGAAGAAGGAAGAAGGAAGAAGGAAGAAGGAAGAAGGAAGAAGGAAGAAGGAAGAAGGAAGAAGGAAGAAGGGAGAAGGAAGAAGGAAGAAGGAAGAAGGAAGAAGGGAGAAGGAAGAAGGAAGAAGGGAGAGGGAGGAGAGGGAAGAGAGCGAAGAGAGCGAAGAGAGGGAAGAAGGGAAGGGAGAAGGGAAAAGGGAGAAGGGAGAAGGGAGAAGGAAATTTTCGGCGTTGCACAATGAAGGGTTGTACAGGTAGGGGCAATCCCCCCGTGGTTGCCCCAAAACCCTAAACGGGAGTGTGTAGGTACGGGGGCAACGGGACACTACCCCTACCTGTACAACCCTATCATCCGAGGAATGGGCAACAGCAATTTTTCTTGTCCCCTTGCCTTCCTTGTCTCCCCATATTTTTGCTCATTAACTGTCATCAATCAGCTTTAACTATCTTTATCTTCCTCAACTTGTAACTCACAACAAAGTCGTTGCTGACAAAAGATTGTATTATTCTGATCTTTTTGATAAATTTCTAATTCGGCTTGGGAGAATGACTCAAAAATGAAACGTTCCCCTGGAAATACTGTGCGTTCAAAATACCAATTAGGTATATTAGAAATCCGAATTACTTGTACTTGGCTGGTAATATTAATATACCAACAGAGAATTTTCTCTGATAACTGATCCGCGGGTTTATCAAGGGTTGAAATCATATTTTTGAGTCGTTGTATGTGAAAGTGTATATTCAAACGAAATCGACAATTTTCAGCAATAAAGTTAAAAATTGTTGAGGTATAGTATAGTAGAGTATGGTCTTGCCTAGACTATTTTCTGTTTACTGTTATAGTGTAACAGAAATTATCCGACTTTTTCTCTCACAAATGATTCGGGGATCGTGGAGAGTATCTCGTACTACAAGGAGAAATGCACGGCGTTCGCGTGGGAATTACTCTTAAGTAATTATACCTCGAACTTAGGGGATCAGTGTCAACTATTTTGGGGAAATTTTGGGGAGGTTGTACTAGGTAAAATCACGAAATAGGGCGGCAAGGACTGTATTGGAAAAAAGGAAGCCTTCGGGATCACTAAGACGCAAATCCCCTTCTGATGGGAGTTTCAGCTTATTCTGTTCTTGTTTTTGTCCCTGGGGATTGAGAATTTCTACCCATCCACACTGATAATAGGGTTGTAAAGAATTCCATACTTTTTTCAAGTTTTCATGGCCAAATTTTTCTCGCAAAATTTCTATCTTTAATCCCTCTGCTAACCGTAACCCTAACATTAAGGTTTCTAATAAAATGTCATTACTTTCTGACTTAAGACTATGAGACTCTTGGGGGGGAGTGTTTAACTGATTTTGGGGAGTTAAAAGGGTACTTACCCAGTTATAATATTCGAGTCTTTTTCGAGGACGGGTAACGCGTATCCCTTGTACATAACTCGTGGCTCCCATGCCAAACCCGTAGTAAGGGCGATTTTCCCAGTAGACTCGATTATGGCGGCTTTGATAACCGGGTTTGGCATAGTTGGAAATCTCATAATGCACATAACCTGATTTTGTCAATATTTCTTGACTTAAACGGTACATTTGCGCGGTGGTTTCATCATTGGGTAAGGGGTGACTACCTGGCTCATAATATCTGGCAAAGACGGTTTTGGGTTCGACGATTAAATCGTAACAGGAGAGGTGGGTGGGATTAAGCCCGATCGCGTTTTGAAGGGAGACTTGATATTGTTGTAGGGTTTGATGGGGCAATCCCGAAATTAAATCCAAGCTAAAATTGACAATACCTGCTTGATAGACCAGATTAACCGCGTCATAAATCTCTTTAACGGTATGCGATCGCCCACTTTTTGCTAATAATTCATCTTGAAAGGCTTGGATTCCCAGACTAAAACGATTAATTCCTAATGCTTTATAACCATATAAGTCATCTAAACTAAAGGTCCCCGGATCTATTTCTAAGGAAATTTCAGCATCACGAGAAATGCCAAACATCCCATCGAGGGTAGTAAGAATTTGACTTAATTGCCCTAGGGATAAGAGGGAAGGAGTACCACCACCAAAAAAAATGGTTTCGAGGGGTTGCTCTTTGGGAGTAATGGTTGTGGTGATTTCTTGACAAAGAATTTTGACATATTCTGTGATGGTGCCAGAATTTTCGCCCTGGGCGCGATCGCCCATTACTGAGACGGGAAAATCACAGTAAAAACAGCGACGACGACAAAAGGGAATATGAATATACGCGGAATGGGGAAACATAATAATTTTGGCTTTAAGGGATCAAATAGTATCAAGCTTATGGAATAGACGGCTACACAGGCAGGATGCCTGTGCTACTAATAGCAATTTTTGTCACAGCTTAGTCTCAATTGAGAGAATTCGTGTCAGCCCTGTTGACGTTTGTCAATATCTCGTTAAAGTAATTTAAAACGTGAAATTGAAAGTCTCGTTTCGAGGAGTGTCAAAGATGAATGCAGCAGAGCAAGCGAAGAATTTTGAACTCGCCAGCAAAATTGCCGCGGTGGTTAATTTATTCAAGTTAGAGTTTCCCGATGTGCGAGTGGATTTGAAACCTTGGATGAACGATCGCGATACACTAGAATGGGTTGATCCAGATTCCATTGATATCGGTTTTCATTTTCCGGGGAGAAGCCGTTTAATGCAATGTCGTAGTGTCTTAATCCAGATCCGATTTTACGAAGATCCCATTGATGGGGTGCGTCGTGCGATCGGAGTAGAAATGGCGGGTTATGATCATACGGGACAACAATGGGTATTTTCGACGGTAGAATACTGGAGTTTTGTCGGGAATACTCAACCAAAACCAGAGTACGCGGGCAAACTAAAACAGATTTGTTGTCATATTTTTGATGTATTTAATGGAGATTCGGCTGCCCTTGCTTCCTAATTTTTTTGGTATCTTTTCTCTTAAGGGTTAATTGCTCTTTAAAGGCAGTTAACCCTTAATTATTTTTGACATTTCTCTGTGTTATGACATCCGATTGGATAATAACTTTCATACAATTTATCTCGTTTGCCAAAGAGTGTATAACGATGATCGCGAATTTGTTCATAAACGCGATCGCCCATCCATTTTACACCCGGTAAAGCACGATAGGCATTAATAAATATTTCCCCTGTCGGTAATAAACGTCCTATTTCCTCCGCGGCATTACTTCCTTGCCAACGACGATCGCGGTTTTCAGCATCTATTAAAATCATCCCTAATTCACAATCTTCTTCCGTCACATCAAATTGCCTTAAAGTTTCAGTATCTTGCATCGGGACATATTGAAATAAGTTACCTTGATCTAATTTTTCCAAAACTTGAACCAAGGAAACACACAAATTACAATTGCCATCATAAATCACATGATAACTCATATTTCTCTCTCTTTTCTTACCTCTGTGTACTCTGTGCCTCTGTAGTTAATTTCCCCAAAGCTGTGAAACAAACACACCAATGATAATTGCCATAATCATAAATGAGATTATAACACATATTGCTCTATTTATTCTTACCTCTGTCTCATCTGTGCCTTTGTGGTTCATTTCCCAAAAGCTGTGAAAGAAACAGACAAATTATAATTGCCATAATCATAAATGAGATTATAACACATATTTCTCTATCTATTCTTACCTCTGTCTCATCTGTGCCTTTGTGGTTCATTTTCTCAAAAAAAACAAATCGTGTGAAAATAAACTCTTAAAATCATACAGGATTTCGACACCGTGTCAGCGAAGAAACCCGGTTTCTGTGTAACTTTTTTATAATTCCCAGGGAATGGGAAAATGTAATAACTCTTGTAGCATAAATCGCAGAAAATTATGAGTTATGATAATTAATCCTAATCGGGCTTGGGCTATTTTGGGTGTTTCGCGTTTGACTTCTCCCCAAATGCGACATTGTGCGTAAAACTTTTCCCAGGATTTACTGAGATTATACGCGAGGTCGATCGCGCCCCTTCCTCCCCTTAATACGGATGGGGGATTTGGGCAGTCGAAGTCTTCTTTTTGCCCCTGGGATAAGGAGAATATGAGAGTGTCTAAGGTGGCAAGCAATTGATAAATTAAATCTCGTTCAGTGGGATGATTAAAGAGGAGATTTCCCTCTTCATTTAGCCAAATAATGGGGTTTGGGGTAATGAGTTCCCAGAGGGGAGGTGTGATTTCCGGTTCGGGGTTTTTTAGGGTAATAAGACGATCGCGGTGTGCCAGTCTTAAGAGGGAACAACAACGGGCATGGGTGTAAGCCAGAGGGAAAGATGAGGGATGAGATATCAAAGATGAGGGGGATATTTGTGAGAGAGAAAGGGGAGTTTGACTAAGGTTTTGTAACCAGGAAGAAAGAGCCGTATCGCGTACTTGAAAAAGAATCATTCCAGGGGGAACTACCGCGATCGAAAAGTCATTTTGAGACTCTGGATATTGACATTGATATTGAGAGACGATCTCCCTGGATATCTCCATCGGAGGACGTTGCCATTGGGGAGAGAGTCTCAGAGCAATAGCACAGAGATATCGCTCCGCCCCGGGCGTTGCCAGGGCAGGAGTCCTTCGAGTGGTATCTTTTGTTAATTGTATCGGTATTTCTACTGAATCATTTCCGATCACATTTTGAAGTTGTTGTCGCAAAAGATACTCGATAGAAACAACCCGAAAGGGAGTTTCTGCACACAAAGAGGGTGGGAAATTCATAGTTAATTAGGGTAGATAATGAGGACTTACCCAGAAAAGATTCCCCACTGTTTCAAGAGTCCCCCCTTTTTCATGGCAGTAGGGAGGATTTGGGAGTTAGGAGGGATTGAAGTTTCAGCGCGATCGTGGGTAACTCCTGATAATTTCAGTTTACTATCGAAATATCTGCCAGTATTTGATGGATTGGATGTATTATTTGCTACATTGAATATTGAGGGAATTTACGCGGAATAGGAATAACTCTTATGACACGCGAGACTCTTCATCCAAAATAGCCATAACTCCTTGTTTTTGAGAGCAAGAGCAGGAGAAAAAGGCTTTCATGTTTGAAATTTTCACTCTATCCACACTCTATGCAGTCTATCTTTCCGTCTTCAGAAGGCCCGCGCCCCTTTTTAACTTGGCAACTGATTATCGACTGGGCACAGGAACATTATCGCACTCGCACGTTTAACAAAGATGAACGTATTCCCGCGAGGCCCGGACTGTTATATTTAGTACAACGAGGCTCGGTGCGTTTAGTGGGTACATCGGAAGTAAGTCTGACAACGGGTAAGATTTTGAAGGGATCGCGCAGTAGTTCCGATGAGGGCTTTTTAGGCTTTGTGGGCGCGGGGCAGCCTTTTGAACTCCTGACGCAATCTCCTTTTGTTTTGCAAGCTTATGCACACACTGAGCAAACTTCTGTAGTGTGGATGTATTGGCATGATCTCGATAATTGGCCTCATTTTCGTCGGGAGGTGTTGGACGCGTTTCGCTATCAACATCAACGTAAGTTATTATGGTTAAGCACTTTAGGCCAACGTCGGACTATTGATCGTTTGTTTGGTTTTGTGCGATTGTTGATTGATGAGTATGGGGAACCTTATATGGATGAAGATCAACCGGATGTGATTTTAGGGTATCGTTTACCTTGGACTTTGACTCATGCACAAATTGGTAGCGCGATCGGTTCGACTCGTGTTACGGTAACTCGTTTAATGGGGAAATTACGTCAAAAGGGTTTAATTTCTAGTTCTGATGATTTAATTTGTTTACCGAAAAAATTTGACAAATAATTCTGCCTACACGCATTGATTTTTTAGGCTTAGTAATTAATTGATTATTTCCCGAATGTTATCTTATTTTTTATGCTAATTATGAAGAAACGGGTTGTCTTTTGTGACTTTGATGGCACAATTACGTCTGAAGAGACTTTTGTCGCGATGTTGAAGCATTTTGCACCGGAATTATATGCAGAAGTGATGCCGGATATTTATGCTTTACGAGTAACATTACGCGAAGGAGTACGACGAATATTGGAGTCAATTCCGGCGGAATGTTATCCTGAAATTATTGAGTTTTCTCGCTCTAAGGTAATACGTCCGGGGTTGGTAGAATTTTTGGATTTTTTGGAGAGTAAGGGGGTTCCTTTTGTGGTGGTTTCGGGGGGGGTACGGGTGATGGTGGAAACGGTTTTGGGGGATTTAAAGGAACGGGTTAGAGCGATTTACGCGGTGGATATTGCCCCGGATGGAGGTTATTTAAAGGTTGATTCTGCCTTTGAAGGTGATACGGAATTGATGTCTAAGGTGGATGTGATGAATCTTTATCCTGGGGACGAGACGATCGCGATCGGTGATTCGGTTACTGATTTGAACATGGCGATGGCCGCGTCTGTTGTTTTCGCTCGCGATCGTTTGGCTAAATATCTTGATGATCGTGAAAAGTCTTATATTCCTTGGCATGACTTTTTTGATGTTTTAAATTATCTTTCGGAAAGATGGCAATAATAGTTAAGTATTAGGTGTTATTTCGATAAGGAAAAAAGAGAGATTAGTGAAAAAAGATTGGCGGAAAAAATGGGAGGTTCAAAAGTTTTTAGGGTGGCGCGATCGTCCTTTAGAAGAAAATGATGAACAATGGTTTTATCGTTTTTGGGTGACATTATTTTTAGGAGGACAGGTTTTTTGGCGAATTTTTCAGGGAAAAATTGATCGCGGCAAAATTCTGGAACATTTAGTCACGGTAGGATTAGATTCGATTAAATCAGTGATATTAATAGCTTTTTTCGCGGGGATGATTTTTACCATTCAAACCGCGAGGGAATTAATCAGATTTGGCGCGTTAGCATCCCTCGGAGGTGCCTTTGCCTTATCATTTTGTCGAGAATTAGCACCTGTCTTAACCGCGGGAATTGTCGCGGGACAAGTGGGGAGTGCTTTTGCCGCGGAAATTGGGGAAATGCAGGTAACGGAACAAATTGACGCGTTATATATGTTAAAAACTAATCCGGTGGATTATTTAGTGATTCCCCGTGTGATCGCGTCTTGTTTAATGTTACCAATTTTAACGATTTTTGCTTTAGTTTTAGGGATTTTCGGAGGGATGTTAGTGGCATCTCTTTTTTATCATTTACCTTCGGATAAGTTTTTGGAGTCGGTGCGTCTTTTTTTGCAACCCGCGGATTTATTTCTAGTGATCATTAAGGGGTTTATTTTTGGGTTAATTATTGGAATTGTGGGATGTGGTTTAGGGTTGACAACGACGGGGGGAGGAAAAGGAGTAGGGCGATCCGCGACAGCAGCCGTGGTAACTTCTTGGATTTTGATTTTTATCGCGGATTTTGTTTTATCGTTATTGATGTTTCACGAATTGGCTATTACTAAGGGATAGAAAGAGCGCGATCGAGCTTTTCCCTCTCACGAGTAGTCTATAGTGTTTCCATTTCAGAGCTAAAACTTGTGGCACAGGCCTCTTGCCTGTGACGGGCACTGAGCCCATACCACATTTACATCTCATTTAAAAATGCTATATAATCAAACAACAAACCCTTTGCTAATTATCACCGTTTATTTTGATAGAACTCAAAGGAACAGATGATCAAAGTACATTTTGCTGAAAGATCATCTGCTCTTTATTTCCGCTTAGATGACTCCAAAATTATCGAATCACAAGAATTAATTACAACCGGGTATTATCTTAGACTTTAATGAATACAATTAAAATAGTGCATAGTAATGATAAAATGAGTAAACTGTAGTAAGGATAGGGTTTCCTCTGAGTCTCATCTGTCCCAAATGTCAAGGCACGAAAATAGTATTAAATGGCAAAAATACTTATGAAAAACAACGATAGAAATGTCAAAACTGTCAGGGAGAGTTTTTGGAAAATCCACGACATCAAGCGATTTATGATGCTCAAAAACAATTAATTGATAAACTCTTATTAGAAAAAATCACCCCGGTATCTTTAGAGCCTCTGGGCTCTCAAAGCGGTGGCTTCAATATTATGTCAATCAAAAATATTATCAATGGTCCAAAAAGGCAAACATCTGCGAAACAAAAAGAGGTCGATTGACTTTACAGTTAGATGAAATGTGGTCCGAGGTCCAAAGCCAACGTCAAAAAGTCTGGATTTGGTTGGCGTTAGATGTAGAAACCAGAGAAATTGTTGCTTTTCTTTTGGGCGATCGTCGCGAAAAAACAGCCCAAAAATTAGCGGATGGGGGCGATTTTTTTACGGTGCTACCCATTTAGATTAAGACACTTGTGGTACGAGCATTGTAGATTAAGGCATGGAAAGAATGTCCTAATGTTTTTCCTCCGTGCTATAACAACGTCAACCACCGTCGAGGATGCTATCTTGGCTCTGTTCGTTTTTTCCCTTGTGTGAAAAATGATGAATCATTGCTTGTTTATGAAAAGCCTTATATAATAGAAACTGGACTAAATCTGAAATCTGAAATCTGAAATCTGAAATCTAATTATGACAGAATGGATTACCAATACCATGAATTCCTTGGGGTATTTAGGAATCGGGTTATTAATGTTTTTGGAAAACCTATTTCCGCCGATACCCTCTGAATTAATTATGCCCTTTGCCGGGTTTACTATTGCCCAAGGGAAGATGGATTTTTTACCCGCGATCGCGTCGGGAGTAATCGGGACTGTCTTAGGAGCTTATCCCTGGTATTATGCCGGAAAACTATTAAGCGAAGAGCGGGTAAAACACCTAGCCGATCGCTATGGCAAATGGATAAACATATCAGGCAATGATATAGATAAAGCCGATCGCTGGTTCAAAAAACATGGTAACGAAGCCGTATTATTCTGTCGTTTAGTCCCTGGAGTCAGAACCTTAATATCACTACCCGCGGGATTAGATGAAATGCCCCTAATTCCCTTTACAATTTATTCTACCATTGGTTCCACGATTTGGGTAGCCTTTCTCACTTTTACTGGATATAAATTAGGGAAAAACTATCACTTAATAGAAGAATATCTGGCTCCAGTTTCTAAAATCGTTCTCCTTTCCTTGATCATCTTTTTCATACTATGGATTATCAAGAAAAATATGCAGAAAAATTCTTAGATATAGCTGGGAATGGGTAATGGGGAATGGGGAATGGGTAATAGGTAATGGGTAATAGGGAAGTATTAACAGTGCTGAAAGTCTTTTAGGACATGGAGTTTTTTCTCAATGCTAAAAGTCATCAACCGGAAATACCCGATATCACCCCTATTTTTCGATTTTAACTCAGTCTATTCTCAAATTACACCTTTGTGTCCTCTGTGTCCTTTGTGGTTCAAAAAAAAGGAAACTCAGGGTAAAACCTGATGGAAAAATTGCCATTAATTACGCGGAGATACTTCCTTTGTGTCCTCCGTGTGCTTTGCGGTTCAAAAAAAATACGATATATTATAACAGATGATCAACCCAGAAAACCATTAGAGCATGAAACAATAAAACTTTTGAGAAAACTGTCACCCGATCGCGTGAAAACCAATAACATCTCAAAGATACTAAATTAGAAACAAGTAACTTAGTCAAATTTATGAACCATTCAGCCATGCCCTATCAAATGAATGACATTGAGCGTGGGAACCTCAGTCGCTTGATTGACTACACCAACATTCAATCGCTCCCTGAAATCTGGCCGATCGCGGGTGAAAAGTTTAGTAATATCTTAGCCCTCCACGATCCCCACAATAAACCAGAAGTCAAAATCACTTATGGGGAACTCTATCAACAAATTAAACAATTTGCCTCTGGGTTACAAGCATTAGGGTTTGGCACTTCTAGTCAACCCAATATTCCCCCCCGCGTTGCCCTCTTTGCCGATAATAGCCCCCGTTGGATCATTGCCGATCAAGGTATTATGATGGCCGGAGGCGCAAATGTGGTACGTGGTGCTACAGCCGAAACCCAAGAATTACTCTTTATTTTGCAAGATAGTGGCTGTAGCGCGATCGTCTTGGAAAATCTCGCGTTATATCAGAAATTGCGCGATCGACTCCTCGATCTTCCCATTCAACTGATAGTATTACTCTCCGATGAAGAGCCTAAAACCAACGAAACCCTCCCCGTTGTTAAATACTCCGAAGTAATAGCCACAGGAAAAGATCGCGCCTTAAAACCCATTACCCATAACAAAGAAACCCTCGCGACACTCATCTATACATCGGGCACAACAGGGAAACCCAAAGGAGTCATGCTCACCTATGGAAATCTGCTGTATCAACTAACAACATTAGGAAGCGTACTTCAACCAACCCCCGGAGAAATTGTACTCAGTATTCTACCCAGTTGGCACGCGTATGAACGCGCCGTAGAATACTTTTGGTTATCCCAAGGATGCAGCCAAATTTACACCAGTATCCGCCACTTCAAACAAGACTTTAAAAACCTAAAACCTCACTATATGGTGAGTGTTCCCCGCATCTGGGAATCAATTTATGAAGCCGTGCAAAAACAATTCCGCGATCAACCCCCCAAAAAACAAAAATTAGTCAACTTTCTCATTTCCCAGAGTCAAAAATATATCGAAGCGCGTCGCATTGTCCAAGGATTAACATTAGACTTAGAACTTCCCTCATCCTCTGAAAAATTAAGAGCAAAACTACAAAGTCTGATCCATTGGCCAATTCATGCCTTAGCCGAAAAACTGGTTTATCAAAAAGTCCGAGAAGCAACAGGAGGAAGGTTTAAATGGGCAATTAGTGGCGGTGGCTCCTTAGCGCTGCATATTGATAATTTTTTTGAAATGGCCGGGATTCAGTTATTAGTTGGATATGGTTTAACAGAAACCTCCCCCGTACTCACAGTACGTCGTCCTTGGCATAATATCAAAGGTTCCGCGGGACAACCGATCGCGGGCACAGAAATTAAAATAGTGCATCCTGAAACCCGTCAAACTTTACCCATAGGGGAACGGGGGTTAGTATTGGCAAGGGGTCCTCAAATTATGCAGGGATATTATCTCAACCCCGAAGCAACAGCAAAAGCCATTGATGGCGAAGGATGGTTTGATACAGGGGATTTAGGGTGTTTGTTGCCCAATAATGATTTAATATTAACGGGACGGGCAAAAGATACCATCGTGTTAACGAATGGGGAAAATATAGAACCTCAACCCATTGAAGATGCTTGTTTACGCAGTCCATATATTGATCAAATCATGTTAGTGGGACAGGATCAAAAGGCGATCGGCGCGTTAATTGTCCCCAACAAAGACGCGGTAGCAGAATGGGGCGGGGCGCAAACTCCCCCCCTCACGGAAATTGACTGGAAGAGTAAAACCATTGAGGATTTATTTCGCAAAGAATTAAGCCGCGAAGTACAAAACCGCCCCGGATACCGTATTGACGATCGCGTTGGGCCCTTCCGTCTCTTGCAAGAACCATTCACTATTGAAAATGGAATGTTAACCCAAACCTTAAAAATTAAGCGTCCCGTTGTAATGGAACATTACCGCGATATGATTAACGGGATGTTTAAGTAATACGGTTCCTAGTCAGTAGTATCAAAATCGCGCATCACGAATTGGTGTTTAACCTGTATCCACGGGAGCATTGCCGAAAGATAGCGCGATCGTCATTAGCAATTTGCCAGAGATTACCGACTAGGAACTTCAGTCCATTGATCCCTAACAATCATAATTTTTATGCAAGAAGAAGGACCCCAATTGCTCTTAAAACGGGCTATCAATATCAAAGTCATTGTTACTCAAGAGTGGAAAGAGGAAGTACAACAACAACTCCAAGAACAAATCAATCAAATTGATTCCCAATTGCAACAATTGGAAATACAAGGACAGCGAATGATTGCCGATATTCAACGGCAAAGCATACAACCTCCAGGGCCTCAAGTGATGCAACAGATTGACAATATTTCACAGCAAGTCAATCAACGCAAAAGCGAATTGCTTGATCAAAAGAATCAAATTCTTCAACAACTTCAGCAAGTGCAAGTTCTGGAAAATGACCAAGAGGTTGGCCAAGGTCAAATAGAAAGTATCTTCACAGTGCAGCCAGGAGATAACTTGATAACAAAAATGCAAGTTGAAGTCCTATTGCGTAACGGTGTAATTGAAGAAATACGCGGTGATATTTAGAGAGGGTAATCGGTAATGGGTAATCGGTAATGGGTAATCGGTAATGGGTAATCGCTAATGGGTAATCGCTAATGGGTAATCGCTAATGATTATTAATCTGATAAAATACCTAATCATATTTGCCCATTCCTATTTGCCCATCCCTATTGCCCATTCCCTATTCCCTATTCCCTATTCCCTATTCCCTATTGTCCATTCCCTATTGCCTATTGCCTATTGCCTATTGCCTATTCCCCAATCCCTATTCCCCATTCCCAAAGATATTACTCGCGATCAACAAAGGATATTAGGAAAGATGATTCACGAAGTTTTCATGCCTGCATTAAGTTCTACCATGACCGAGGGAAAAATTGTTTCCTGGGTGAAAGCCGCCGGAGATAAGGTAGAAAAGGGTGAAACAGTGGTGGTGGTTGAGTCGGATAAAGCCGATATGGATGTAGAGTCTTTCTATGAGGGTTTTTTAGCCACCATTATTGTTGCTGCGGGTGATGTTGCACCAGTTGGCTCCGCGATCGCGCTTGTCGCGGAAACAGAAGCCGAAATTGCCCAAGCTGTCGAACAAGGAAAGTCCGCGTCTACGACGAAACAAACACCCAAAACACCCACGAAGGCCTCCGCGGTAGGTGTCGCGGTACAAGTAGAAACCGCCCTTGCCCAAAAAAATGAGAATAATGGCCGTGTGGTGATCTCCCCACGCGCTCGGAAATTAGCAAAAGAACTTAAAGTTGATTTCAACACAATTAAGGGTACTGGTCCAAATGGTCGCATTATCGCGGAAGATGTACAAGCCGCCGCGGGTGTAGTTGTCACCTCTGTGGAGTCTGTAGCTCCTCTCACCCCAGTAGCCCCTGTTGTCCCGACTCCAGTAACGGCCATTACACCTGTAGAGCCTCGTGCAGTAACGACACCCAAACCTGCTGTCATGGCAGGCGATCGCGTAGTCGTGTTTAATACCCTGCAAAAAGCAGTAGCCCAAAATATGGTTGCGAGTTTGGGTGCTCCGGTTTTCCGAGTAGGTTATACCATTACAACGGATAATCTGGATAAACTCTACAAACAGATTAAATCGAAGGGTGTAACGATGACCGCGTTACTCGCCAAAGCCGTCGCGATGACATTACAAAAACATCCCCTATTGAATGCTTGTTATACAGAAGGCGGTATTCAATATCGAGGTTCCATTAATATCTCGCTCGCAGTCGCGATGGACGATGGTGGACTGATTACACCCGTCTTACAAAACGCGGATAAAACCGATATTTACTCTTTATCACGCGTATGGAAAGATTTAGTAGAACGGGCTCGCACCAAGCAATTACAACCTGCGGAATATAGTACCGGAACATTTGCCATGACTAATTTAGGTATGTTCGGCGTAGATAAATTTGATGCTATTTTACCGTCTGGGCAAGGTTCTATTTTAGCTGTGGGGGCTTCTCGTCCCACTGTTGTTGCTAATAGTGAAGGTTTGATGGGTGTTAAACAGCAAATGCAGGTTAATATTACTTGCGATCACCGAGTTATTTATGGTGCTGATGCCGCCAAATTCTTACAAGATTTGGCTAAATTAATTGAATCTAATCCTCAATCTTTAACTCTTTAAAATAGGGACTGGGGACTGGGGACTGGGGAC
>JBEDKD010000356.1:0-12139 GCA_041172365.1 Cyanobacteriota bacterium
AGTTAACGAAAATCAGCAGCCGATCGCGGTGATAATTCCCCTGGAACAATTTGAGAAAATTGAGGAGCTTTTGGAGAACTATGGCTTGGCAAAACTCATGCAAGAAACTGAAGATGATGAGCGATTATCCAAAGAACAAGCCCTTAAGTATTATAACTCGCTAAAAGAAAATTATGTGGCAAGTTGAATATACAAATCGGTTTCTCAAAGAGCTGGCGGCTTTACCTGCTGAAATTAAAAGTAGGATAGAACCGATAGTATTTCAATTTTTAGAATCCGAAAATCCCTTCGCATTAGGATATCTGGAAAAAATGAAAGGTTATCCAGATCAATATAAAATTCGTGTGGGTGACTACCGTATCGGACTTACAGTTGATGCACCGACAAAAACTTTAATTTGTCAGCGAGTCGCGCACCGCCGAGACATATACAGAATTTTTCCATAGAATTATTATACATTTTGAGATCGCGCAGAAACCGGGTTTCTTCTTAAGCGCTTTTCGCTCAAACCAGATATCTCTAAGAAACCCGGTTTCTCAAGGGAAACCGTATCGCGCTTATCTGCTGCATTTTCCTACTCACCCAGGACTAAAATTGCTTTAATGGGGAAAGGAATCGTAGGTGGGGTTGAACCTTACCCGAAATCTTATCAAAAAGACCGACAAAACTCAACCCAACCTACTCATTAATGGGTATTACGCACCACCACGTAATTTCTCCAAAACACCGCGATCTTCTAAAGTTGAAGTATCACCAGTTATCTCTTGTCCCGCGGCTAAAGAACGCAATAAACGACGCATAATTTTACCCGATCGCGTCTTAGGTAAAGCATCAGTAAAACGAATTTCCGCGGGACGTGCCAGAGCACCAATTTCCTGAACAACGTGTTGCTTTAATTCCTTATCTAATTCAGGAGAAGCATGGAAAGTTCCTTCTAGGGTGACAAACGCGACAATTTCTTCCCCTTTAATTTCATCAGGTTTACCCACAACGGCCGCTTCTGCCACAGAGGGATGAGACACTAAAGCTGATTCAATTTCCATTGTACCCAGTCGATGACCTGCAACACTAATTACATCATCAACTCGGCCCATTACCCAGAAATAACCATCTTTATCCTTATGGGCTCCATCACCCGCAAAATAGAAATATTGCCCTTCTTTCGGCTGAATATATTCCCAATAAGTCCGACGAAAACGCTCATGATCGCCAAACAAAGTTCGCATCATTCCCGGCCAAGGATGTTTTACTACTAAATAACCGCCTCCATCGTTAGTAACAGCTTCCCCATCTTGGTCAACAACATCTGCAATAATACCAGGGAAAGGTAAAGTCGCCGAACCGGGTTTGGTAGCAATAGCACCCGGTAAAGGTGTAATCATAATTCCACCCGTTTCTGTTTGCCACCAAGTATCAACAATCGGACATTTAGCATTACCAATTACCCGATAATACCACATCCAAGCTTCGGGGTTAATCGGTTCCCCTACGGTTCCTAATAAACGTAAAGAGGTGAGATTTTTCGATTTAGGATAATGTTCACCCATCTTCATAAATGAGCGAATTGCTGTTGGTGCTGTATAGAAAATAGTGACACCATATTTTTCGATGACCTCCCAAAAACAAGCCGGATTAGAATTACGAGGTGCCCCTTCATAAATCACCGTTGTCGCACCATTAGAAAGGGGACCATACACCATATAACTATGTCCGGTAATCCAACCTACATCTGCGGTACACCAATAAATATCGGTATCTTGTAGATCAAAAATCCACTTGGTAGTAATATGGGAATAAAGGTTATAACCGCCTGTTGTATGCACAACTCCTTTCGGTTTTCCTGTACTGCCAGAAGTGTAAAGAACAAATAATAAATCTTCACTATCCATCGGTTCAGCAGGACAGTCGGCGGAGACTCCTAAACGTAGATCATGCCACCAATGATCGCGGCCAGATTCGAGATGAATTTTTTGTTTTGTCCGTTCAACTACTAAGACATCTGTAACAGAAGGAACCGCGTTATCTGCTAAGGCTTTATCGACTTGATCTTTGAGGGGTACGATCGCGTCTTTTCTCCATCCTCCATCGGCGGTAATAACGACTTTAGCTTCACCATCAACGAGACGATCGCGTAAGGCTTCCGCACTAAATCCACCAAAAACAACGGTATGGGCAGCACCAATACGAGCACAAGCTAACATCGCGATCGCGGCTTCCGGTATCATCGGCATATAAATCCCGACGCGATCGCCCTTTTTCACCCCTAACTGTTTGAGGACATTCCCCATCAAACAGACTTCCCGATGTAGTTGCGCGTAAGTAAGGGTACAAGAGTCTCCGGGTTCCCCTTCCCAAATGATCGCGGCTTTATTTTTGCGCCAAGTGGTTAAATGACGATCCAAACAATTGTAAGAAATATTAATTTTACCATTGACAAACCACTTAGCAGAAGGGGGTTGCCAATCGAGAACATTATCCCACTTTTGAAACCAGTGTAACTCCTGTTCGGCGAGTTCACCCCAGAAAGCTTGGGGATTCGCTTTTGCCTTCTCGCAAAGAGCGTGATACTCCTCTAAGCTTTTAATATGGGCTTTTTCGGAAAATTCCGCCGAAGGTGGGAAGAGACGTTTTTCGTGCAGTATGGATTCAATGCTTGATTGTGACATTGTGTTTTATCGTTAAAGTTTCTTTCTTTAAACTATTTTGACCTAAAGGGGGGATAAAAAAGTTTGCGTTTTGTTAAGATTTTCAGAAGGAACACCCCAGAAGGGAGTTTCTTTGTGAAAACAATTTTCTTTCTCCTACTTTTTCCCAGAGTGTTGCGAAGAGCAAAAAAGACGCGATCGCGTCTTTTTTCATACTCTATTGTCCATCAGTGAATCGTCCCGATCCTCCCGTAAGATTTCTTCAATAAACATCTTTCCAAAATGAGAAGAAAGGCAGGCAAGATGCCTACCCTACTCTAATTTTTGGAGATATCTAATATCATCAGAAATACCCGCGTCAGCTAGTTCTAGATATTCTTGGGCGAATTGTTGATAGAGACTAGCCAATAGACTAATATTTTCGGTGCGTTGACTCAACCGAGGACGAAATTTGATAAAATCAACAAATTTTGCTACTGGCTTGATTGGCTCATCATTAAATTGCTCGATTTCTGGTTTTACTCCTTCTCTAGTTACTTATCGTTCAATCCTCGTAGGGACACGGCATTGCCGTGTCCCTACGGTGTTTCATAACAGCGGGAACTGCTGTAAATTTTCAATTTTGACTCGTAATCAGATAGCGCGTTCCCATCGAAATTTCCTTTCGGACTCTTGAATAGGAAGATCATTAATACTAGCCTCACGTCTTTGCATTAAACCATTTTCTGCAAATTCCCACTGTTCATTACCTAATGCACGATACCAATAGCCAGAATCATCGTGATATTCATATTCAAAGCGAACAGAAATGCGATTATCGGTGAAACTCCACAGTTCTTTTTTGAGACGATAATCGAGTTCTTTTGCCCATTTTCGGCTCAAGAAAGCCTTAATAGCCTCGCGTCCACGGAAAAATTCGGCACGGTTGCGCCATTGGGAATCTTCGGTGTAAGCTAACGCGACTCGTTCGGGATCACGGGTATTCCACGCGTCTTCTGCTGCTTGAACTTTGGCTTTCGCGGTTTCGAGGGTAAAGGGGGGTAGAGGTGGTTTAATTTCCATCTGATTTGTTTTTGGTGATTGAATTTTGTTTAATCTTTATATTACTTGAGTGAGGAGTTATTTGGGGCGCGATCGCGTCTCTGGAAATTCGGCCTTACTAACTCCAACATAGTCCGAATAGAGAAAGCGCAATGATGGAGTCTCTGGAAATTCGGCCTTACTAACTCCAACATAGTCGGAATAGACAAAGCGCGATGATGGAGTCTCTGGAAATTCGGCCTTACTAACTCCAACATAGTCGGAATAGACAAAGCGCGATCGGTTGATTAAACTCTTCACAAGTTTTTGAGTAACTTATCATAATCACTGTGGGAACCGATCCAAAACCATACAATTGTATCTGAATTTTTCATAACTCCCACAGCACGCCAGCCCACTCCTGCCCTCACGGAATAGACAGGCGGTTTTGTATTGAGTTTTTTGAATTCTAAACTGGGATGATTGGGGTTTTGCTTCCAGAGTTTATAGTTTTTTCGAGCCGTATTTTGAACTCTGTTCGGTAACTTAGCAAAACTTTGGATAAATTCCGTCGTCAATTCTGAATTCATAGTTCATCAAAGCCCATTACTTTAGTTTTTCCTTGCTGTGAGTCATTGAGGGCTTGGAGTGCTAATCTTTCCAGTAAAGGACTCTGATGTTGAGATAATTCCTGTTGCCATTGCAGTTCATTTTCAATATCTTCAATCAACTGTTGAGCCAGTTCATCTTGTAGGTAATCGGGTAAGCTTTGCGATTTTTGAAAAGCTTCTATCAGTAAGTTAGTCATAAGCTTATGATAATCTAGTTTAGCTAGTATTTTATCATAAGTTTCATCTGATTTGACAAGTGAGATGCTAGAGGAGAAGGAAGAAGCAATAAAACAAGGGTTTGTGCAATTAAGAACGTCCTAACAGCCAAGGAGGTTGCTATAAAAGGTTAATTGTGATGAAGCCCGATCGCGTCAGTAGGGGCGCAGGCTACGCCAACGCCCCTACTGACAAAGCGCGATCGGTTGATTAGAGTCTTGACAACTAATAAATAGGTTGTTGTATATTTTATGATAAAATCGTCCTCTGGGACAAAGAAGAAAGTCCTTATAGCAACCTCCGCCGTGGTTGACATTGTTAATTGCCCAAACCATTAATTTTATGGCTTCTTCCTTCTTCCTTGTCCTCTAGCTAGAATAGTTGCTCAAAATGCCATGCCAAGTTTAACTGTACAGCTAAATCAAAAACTCAGATCGCTCTTAAATGAACTTAAGCAGTCATTTCAATCCGAGTATGGCAATCGCTTGGTGAAGATGATTTTATTTGGTTCTCAGGCGCGAGGAGATGCCATAGAAGGCTCTGATATTGATGTATTAGTTGTTTTGTGCGGTGAAGTAACTCCCAGTGTAGAGATTTTGAGGACGGAAGAGATTGTTGGCGACATTTCATTGAAGTACGACGAAGTATTGAGTTGTCTTTTCATGGCAGAAACACGCTTTCTCAATCACAGAAATTTGCTGCTCCACAATATTCACTCTGATGGGATCGTAATATGAAAGATTCCCAAAAAGATTTATTAGAAAAAGCAAAACAAAGCCTCGACGCAGCTAAAAAGCTACTCGATGATGGCTATCCATCTTTTTCCGTATCGCGATCGTATAGCAGAAGGAAGAAGGAAGAAGGAAGAAGGAAGAATCAATAAAATCAATGTCCTAACAGTCGATATTGCTATATTACACGATGTTTTACCGGGGGACTGCCTTACGAAAAAAGGAATACCATTTTCCCACCCAAATCGCCTAATACCACTTCCCTAACGCGCCCCAAATACTACCCGAAATACTACCCCAAATTGCCCCTATTCCCGTCGCGACAATTCCCACACCAATTAAGGGTGCAAACTCCCAGGGCAGATTACTATTTAAGTGATTAAAATAAGTCAAAATACCCGCACCCGCCAACCCGACAAGTCCCCCAGTCATCGCACCAATAAAACTCCCCCAAATGGCTCCTAAAGCCGCTCCTTTTCTTCCTGTCGGTTGAAAAGAAATCGGCAATTTTGGAGCTAATCCCACCACACCTAAAAGGGAACCTCCCATCATCCCAAATACACTACCTAACCCCGATGTAATTAACAATGTTTTAATCAAATTAGTAATCAGTTTAGTCATTATCAGAGTATCATCAATCGGTTGTAAAATAACAAACACTCCACCTATCATAATTCCTAAAATATTACCCAGAAATGTCCCCCAAGTCGCCCCTAATAAAGCCCCACTTTTCCCCCAAACACGGCCAAAGGGAATGGCTAAAGGCGGTTTAAATAAATGCCAGATCGTCCCCCAAATTAAACCGATAATAGCCCCCGACGCGATCGCCTTTCCTGCTAAAATATCCCCATTCAATGCACCAAAGACAATCCCGCCAAGAGCCGCTAATATAACCGCACCTTCTAAACAACCTAATAAAAGTAATAACGCTTTCCCCGCAAAACTCGTTGAAGGTGGTGCTAATAAACTCCCCACTAAGCCAAAAAAAGCACCCCAAAGAGTCCCGACAAAAATGGCTCCTTGAATCGCACCACCATTTTTATAAGTAAGAGCAAATAACACACCCAAAAGGGCAGATAAACATAAAATTCCCCAAAGAATACCTCCCACAAGATCCCGTGCTAAACTTTCTTGGGGACTTAAAGGCATTGGCGCATTAATGGAACTTCGAGAATAAGGAAAGGGAATCAAAGGAGCTTGATACTGCCCCATTTTTTGTCTCATTCCTGACGATCGCGCTGGTGGTTTAACGGGGGGTTGTAGTATAATAGGAACCGGAGTAATTTGGCGTTTTTTCTTCGGTTGTAACTGTTGTAAATGTTGCCCATTTTCCACCGCGGAACGAGAAGGAAAAGGATCGCGTCCCTTTAATCTTTTAGCGCGATCGCACCAAGGACAACTTTTTAAATGACTCCCATATTTATGTTGAGTATTTTTATCACAACTTACCAAAGCATCTTCCGCTTCTTTTAATACATTAACCCAAGTTTTAGCATCAGGGCGCGCAGAAGGTTTTTGATATCCCTCCTCAAAACACTGGATAAACATTTCCCTTAATTTAGGATGTAAAATGTCAAAAGAAGGAGCCACAGGCATCGGTTTAATAGGCACTTTTTTCGTACCATAAGGAAAATAACCTCTTTGAATTCTGGTTTCAATAGGGGGCGGTTCATCACTTCCTTCATACACTCCAGAAAACGGATGAGTCCCCTCCATTAATAATTGAAAAATCAACACTCCTAAGCCAAATAAATCATTTTCCGGCTTGCGATCGATATCTCGAAAAGCTTGACTTTGTAACTCCGGTGGTGTAAATTCCGGTTTACCTACGGGACAACGATGCACATATCCCGTATAAGGATCTCGCACTTGAAAAGAGTCCGTATCAACTAAAGTTATTAAAGCCGTATCAGTAACAAGAATATTGGACTCATTGACATCACCAATCACATAACCACGCAAATGTAAAGCATTGATCGCGGCTGCTAAATTACGCGCCGTGCGATGTAAATACAGATAATTAAATAAAGGTTTTTCTTCTCGACGAGTTTTCGGTGTATAATAAATATGAATCGGGGAAACTTTCACCACACGAGGCATTAAAAACCCAATGATTTTTTCCCGGCCTCCCACTGTGCGTAATAAGTCCAAAGGCCACGCGATCGACGCGTGTCCCGGTGCCGCCATTGGTGCATCGGGAGGCATACTATACATAAGTGCTAATTTATCACCATCCTCATCCGTTGGTTTATGATAAATTTTAGCTACCAGAGAAGGATCTTGTAAAACCGTGTAAATACGTCCCTCACCACCACTCGCGATGATATTACTTGTGTCTATCGTAATCAGTTGTCCATTAAATTGACGTTGTAATCTCATAAAATTGATTTGAATTTGTTAAGAAAAAAAGCTAGTTGGAACTTGACAACTGAATCAAAATCAATTATAATTATTAACCTAAATAAAACGGGTTTCTGTCTGCTCTCGCAACTGACGTTAACTCTTACAGCGGTTTTCTCTTGAGAAGAAGCATTTGGAGAAAAAATCTTGGTACTTATCAATAGATTATCGCCCATAAGCTGTTACCCATTTAAAGTTCCAGTAGCACAGGCTTCCAGCCTGTGGGAGGCAGGATGCTTGTCCTACTTTTTTATGTGGTTTAAATGCGTCTTAAGATTATCGCCCATAAGCTGTTACCCATTTAAAGTTCCAGTAGCACAGGCTTCCAGCCTGTGGGGTACAAGCATGATGCTTGTCCTACTTTTTTATGTGGTTTAAATGCGTCTTAGCTTAACCTTCGCCCCTACAAAGCATCTCTGGGGAAAAAGTCCGTAATTTTGTCAATTACCTCCTGAAGTTTTTCGGGTTTAATCGTACCCACATTATAACGAATTATCCCTCATTCAGTAGTATGATTTTTTCAGGACGAATATTGCTCTCTTTAGTGAGATTACCAGTACCAAGAAAATCAGAAATTTTTAGAGAAATAGCATAATAATTCTTAATACTTTGACTCGTGATTTCCCCTAAAATTATATCATTTTCGGGTAAAATAGCTAAGACAAGAGCAGGACGGACTTTAAGTTAACTAAAATCCGAAAAAGGAAAAGCAGTAACAACAACATCACCTTTTATAAGTCCTTCCATGCTTCATCCTCCCATGCAGAAATACGAGCATCTTCTTCGGAAATTGCTAAGGTGGAAACGAGAAACATTCCCAACTTTTCAGGATGAATTTTCAGAAATCTAAAGGTATCTTCATCTCGTATTTTTTGCAAGGTTTGTTTTAATTTGTCAACCTGTGACTCAGGTAGAGTAGCAATTTGACGAAGGATAACAGATTTTTCTTGACAGCCTAATTTCTGCACAATTTCTGTTGTTTGAAATTGATGCCAAATTTTTTCTGGTAATTGTTCTAACTCCAATTTCAAAAAGTACCGTTTGCCTTCCATAGTAATTGCTCCTAACTGGAATAACTAGCCAATAATAGAGTTAAATCATCATCAGTGCGTTCAGTTACACGGGGCGATCGCAAAAACGAAACCAATTGCTCTTCAGCTTCCTTTTCATCCACGATCGCGTCCATAAAGCGAAACAAAGGGGAAAAGAAAGGAGAATGGGGAGAGCCAGAGGGCATTTTCAAAGCCAATAACTGTAAGCCATCAGAAAAAAGAGCCAAATGGCCAGGTTTACCCTTCCATAAAGAAAATTGTGCCGATTCCAGAGCCCCATCAGAAACCAGAAAAATAGTTTCATTAATATACTCACCCAGAGGGGGAGTAGTTAAACCAATAATATTACCTTGAGAATCACCCAATACCGCGGCACCATCACCCACTTGAATCGCGGCGACTAACTCCGAAGTCGCGAGGACAAAAATTAAGGTACAAGCAAACTCCCGCGGTGACATTTCTCTCCTGAGAGCCTCAGTTTCCACCGCGGAGCGCGACTCTTTCAGGATATCGAAAAGAAAGGCTTTCCAAGAGACTTCATCATCACAAGGAGGGATCGCGTCACGTTGAGCCAGAGAATTTACCACAGTTTTGACAGCAATTTGGGCACCCACATCAGCCAATAAAGCCGAACCCGCGCCATCCGCGACGGCAGCCACCAAAACACCATGAGGTAAAACCTGGTAAAAATGGGCATCTTGACAAGGTTGCGATCGCTTTTCATGGCTAGTGCCCATTACCGAAGCCGACACAACGCGCCAATGGGAGGATAAAGACGAAGAAGAGATAACAGATGAATCACAAGAGCTAAATTGCCCCAACGACTCGGCACCTTGACTCTGATTGATCACAACTTCCTCCTTATCATTTTCTTGTGGCTGTTTAGTTTCTACTTTCATACAGGTAATGGGTAATGGGTAATGGGGAATGGGTAATAGGGAATGGGTATTGGGGAATGGGTAATGGGTAATTAATAATTAACAATTGACAGTTGATAATTATTAATTGTTAATTGTCAATTATCAATTGTTAACCCTCTTCATTCTTCCTTCTTCATTCTTCCTTCTTCCCTCCTCCTTAAACGGATCCCCAGCCAGGGGGGGGAAGTGCAACCTGCTCATCAATTTTGGAATGAGAAACCCGCTGCATACTCGCGGATAACCAAATAAACATCTCACGGAAGTCCAAACCCCTGAGTTTAACCGGAGTGCGTTGTACAATTTGGGAAAGACGAGAAATATTAGCCCCTTCTACACCCACCGCGAAAAACGCGACTCGTTTATTCGCCTCTTCTTCATTAATACGTTGGGCGGCAATTTCCACAATATCCTCGGACTCCCCTTGGGGTTCCCCATCAGTAATCATAAAAACCCAAGGGCGATAATAAGTAATTCCATTATTACGATATTCGGACTTACGAGCCGCGATCATATCTAAAGCATAATTAATACCAGAGCCCATGTGAGTTTGGCCCTGGGCGGTAAGGATAGGAGTTTCAAAGCGATCGGCAGTAACAAAATCTTGGATTAACTTAATTTGATTATCAAAGGAGACGATCGCGACTTCGACGCGTTTTTTCGCCAACTCATCACGAATAAGATCATCTCTAAAAGTTTGTAAACCATCATTAAGGGCATCAATAGGAACCCCCTGCATAGATCCCGAAGTATCCAACAAAAGGACACAGGGGCAGCGAGGTTCAGGGTTTTCGGCAAATTCTACCGCGTCATCGAGTCTCATAGTTCAGGTCAATCTTACTGGATTCGAGGCTTAATAGTTTCACCTCCATTGTCTCTCAATAGTTACCATTAGTTCCCAAAAGCCCGAAAAACCCTAACTGATGCGTGATTTTTTTGGTAAAATGAGTCCCCAGAGCGTCATTTCTCAGAAGGAAGAAGGAAGAAGGAAGAAGCGAGAAGGAAGAAGGAAGAAGGAAGAATGAAGAATGAGGTGAACACTTAACCATTCCCAACACCCAACACCCAACACCTAACACCTAAAACCTAACACCTAACACCTAACACATCCAAGGGACAAGCTAACACCTAACACAGGGCTGGATAGAAGGGGCTTCGATACCACCGCGAAAAAGATCGAAAGAAAAACTAGATAAGTTCACGAGACTGCTGTTTGACTTTGCCCGCTAAGGTAGCCAACTGTAAACTCATAAAAGCATTAAGGTCATATAAATCGTACTCTTGGGTAGTAAATATCAGTTGTAATTCTTTCTCAACGTCCAGAGAAAGATAACCCGTCTTAATCACCTGTTGGATAATTTCTCGAATCGACATAGTTGTATTTCTCCCTGATAAACTTTCTTGTAAAACAAAGTATCCCGTCTTTACCTGAAAAGACTGAGTGTTAGGTGCGCGATCCATCTGATACTTCCTGTGTGGGTGATATGTGGGAAAATGGAGTCGTCACTAAGATCACCAAAATCTTTGAGCATCGGCTAATGAAACAAAAGTCCTATCGCAGGGATGTTGTTCAACCGGCTGCGCTTGCTGTGTCAACTCACGGGACTCTTGCTTGACAAGTCCCGCGATCGCGGCCAATTGTAAATTCATAAAAGCATTCATATCTTCCAAGTCATACTCGGTGGTGGTTAAAATCAACCGCAGTTGATTTTCCGCATTCTGCGTCAAATAACCAGTTTTGAGAGCTTGTTGGACAACTTCACCGATAATAGTCATCATGGATGAACCTCTGAGAATTGTGTGCCTTGACATCTTTAAGTATTCCGTATTTTTACGGAGAAGACAGTGACGCTCATACTGAGATACCTGTGATAATTACTCAGGGCTCTTGTGACAGCTTGATAGTCCCATTGTGACGGAAAAGGGGTAAAAGATGTGATATTGATCACAAAGCATTTTTCTGGTCAGAACCCCATCTAAAATAAGAAAAGTTTGCTCCCGACCTTTTTCGGGGTGGTATCTAAGCCCCTTCCATCCAGCCCTGTGTTAGGTGTTAGCTTGTCGCTTGGAGGTGTTAGGTGTTAGGTGTTAGGTGTTGGGTATTAGGTGTTGGGTGTTGGGTGTTGGGTGTTGGGTGTTAGGTGTTGGGTGTTGGGTGTTAGGTGTTGGGTGTTAGATGTTGGGTGTGAGATGTTGGGAATGGTTAAGTGTTAACCTTCTTCCTTCTTCCTTCTTCCCTCTTCCTTCTTCCCTCTTCCTTCTTCCTTCTTCCTTCTTCCTTCTTTTTACCCTGAGCGTAGTCGAAGGGCCTTCTTCCTTCTTCCTTCTTCCTTCTTCCTTCTTCCTTCTTCCTTCTGCCTTCTTCCTTCTTCCTTCTTCCTTCTTCTTCCCTCGTAAAAAGTTGAGGGACTTATGCACCACCTTGACGCGAGTCCCTTTCTATCCCACCTCGTCCTGTTAAAGGTTCTTACGTTGACTGCGAAAAACAATGCCTGATTCTACCCCCCCCAGCCCCCCCGCGACCGAATTTCTTGTCCACTTCTGGGG
>JBEDKD010000357.1:0-29229 GCA_041172365.1 Cyanobacteriota bacterium
GTAAAACGCGTTTACTTGGTCAACTACGGGGGTGTCAACGGTTTGGTCTTTTGAACCGGTGAAGATATAGACTCGATCATCTTTTAAGTTGTTGACATCATCAATTTTCTTCTGTGCGGCCAACTCAACAGCTTTTTTAAATAACTTCGCACCGTCTGGTTCCGTACCCTTGAGGGGTTTCATACAAACTGCCGTCGCGAAGTTCATAGATCTGTTGAGATTTTTCTCCTGCTTAATACCAACACAATCAAAAGGACCGGCGGCCATTATGCCCGCTCCTACGAACTTATCTGAATAAGCAACATGGAGTTGGGCTGTCATAAAGCCACCAGAGGACAAGCCTGAGACAGATGTTTGACTTAAATCTGCTCCATAACCATTTAGCTTGGGTACTACTCCATCAGCCAATACTATACTGTTGAAGCTAAAAAGCGTCACCAGTAAAACGACTAAGAATTTTAGTTGGTTTTTCTTGAACATTAGACCTCTCACACTCATTCAATAAAATCTCCACGAAGGTGTATCATCGGTCACTAACTAATAGAGAAAAACAGAAGGGCAAAATCGGATTATAGGCACTATTCCATCGCCAATGGTAAGGAATTAAAGACTTTTTGCCAGCACAGGAATGCCACATTAGCGCGATACGGAAAAAGATAATTTTCTCTTTGTGGAAGCAGTGCTGTATCTGTAATTTCGGTACTACTGAAGGAGCCTTAGCATGAGGATTCATGCCTCTATCAAACTCGGCATCTGATTTTCACTTTTTTGCCAAACTCCAGCAATATTGAGGGATTTTTACTCCCTATCACAAGACGGATAGGAATTTCCTGGGAGCTATTTACCTCGTGGCTTCTGTCATCTGGCTTAACTGATGACACTCCATAGTTTTACATCGAACATAAGTAATTATACCTAAAATGTTTACTCTGTCAACTCCTTTTTCTGGGTCCTTTGCTAACTTAATATTTTTTTTATCTTTAGACATCTCCTCAAATCGTCGGAGCAATGGCAGGATTAGCCTACCCTACAATCGTTTTGGGATGGTGATGAGAAACCGGGTTCCTCCGAGAGACGGCACAGGAAATCAAGATTTTGTGACAAAACCTGGTGCCCAGGGAGCCTGTCTTATCCTTTTTGGGGAGGCGGGGGGGTATCCGGGGGCGCGATCGTATTCCGTTGTCACCAAAAGTAGTTAAAATTTATGACTTAATCTCATTAAGCCTTTCCACCCTCAAGCCCCAATATATAAAACTTATCTCATTATTAAGGTGTAAAATTAAGACCAAATTAGTTGACTCTCTGGCTTAAATTATTTGATCACTTTCCGAGCACAAATAAAATATTACTCCAAGTATTGATTGACTACCACAAGAAATATGAGAAGTAAAAATCGGTGAAATATCCTGTTTGTTTTTTCTTTTTTTCCGAATCCTTGTTATCAGCAGTGCCATTTTACACAAAAAGCCTTATAATCCTAATATAGCTGTCCTATTTGAGTTGTGAAAACCAGACCCCAGAAATCCGGTTTCTTTTCACCTTATACCCCTCGGTGTCAAGTCTCTATTCTCGAAACCGGGTTTCTCAACATTTCACCCATTTTTTAGGATTCTATATCATTGTCCTTATTCTCAATTACCTATGATGGTGACAACAACTCTCCGTGATAACCCTTTACTCATTGGCAAAGGTTTACCCCCCTTTGATGCAATTCAACCCGAGCAAGTCGTCCCCGCGATTACACAACTTTTGGCAGAAGTAGAAAAAGACTTTCAAACCTTAGAAACTACTGTTAAACCTACTTGGACGGGGTTAGTGGAACCTCTGCAACAAATTTCCGAACGTCTCAGTTGGAGTTGGGGGATCGTTGGTCATTTAATGGGGGTAAAAAATAGCCCGGAATTGCGCTCTGCCTATGAAACTGTCCAACCTCAAGTTGTCCAATTTTGGAATAATTTTAGTCAAAGTAAATCTATTTATGAGGCGTTTAAATCCCTGAAAAATAGTGCAGAATGGGAGACTTTCGCACCTGCCCAACAACGTATTATTAACGCGGCTATCCTTGATGCTGAACTTTCGGGAGTGGGTTTAGAAGGGGAACAAAAAGATCGTTTTAATGCCATTCAATTAGAGTTAGCTGAACTTTCGACTAAGTTTGGTAATAATGTTTTGGATGCGACGAAGGCTTTTAGTTTAACTCTGACGAAAAAAGAAGAAGTTGATGGTTTACCTCCGAGTTTATTAAGTTTAGCTGCACAGGCGGCACGAAGCGCGGGGGAGGAAAACGCGACTCCTGAAAATGGTCCTTGGCGTATTACTTTAGATTTTCCTAGTTATGTGCCTTTTCTACAGCATAGTACCCGTCGTGATTTACGGGAAAAGTTGTATAAAGCTTTTATTTCTCGCGCTTCTAGTGGTGACTTCAATAATTGGTCTTTTATTGATCGTATTTTGGAGTTACGCCAGGAAAAAGCAGCCTTACTGGGATTTAATAATTATGCTGAATTAAGTTTGGCGAGTAAAATGGCTCCCAATGTCGATGCTGTTGAGGGTTTATTGGAAGAATTACGCGTCGCGAGTTATGATACGGCTCGCCAAGAGTTAGAGGATTTAAAGGCCTTTGCTGCTTCTAAAAATGCTCCTGAAGCTAATGATTTAAAACATTGGGATGTGAGTTTTTGGGCTGAACGCCAACGGGAGGAAAAATTTAATTTTAGTCAGGAAGAATTGCGTCCTTATTTCCCTTTACCTCAAGTGTTAGAGGGCTTATTTTCTCTGGCTAAACGCTTGTTTAATGTGACTATTATTCCCGCGGATGGACTGGCTCCTATTTGGCAGGATGATGTCCGTTATTTTCAAGTCTCCGATGATACGGGAAACGCGATCGCGTTTTTCTATTTAGATCCCTATAGTCGTCCTGCGGAAAAGCGGGGAGGCGCGTGGATGGGAGAGTGTATTGTGCGGGCGAAAATCATGGATGAGGGAACGGAAAAAACTCGTTTACCTGTCGCGTATTTGGTATGTAATCAAACGCCTCCGATTGATGGGAAACCGAGTTTAATGACATTTATGGAAGTGACAACATTATTCCATGAATTTGGTCATGGTTTACAACATTTATTAACGAAAGTTGATTACGCGGGGGCTTCGGGTATCAATAATATTGAATGGGACGCGGTGGAATTGCCCAGTCAATTTATGGAGAATTGGTGTTACGATCGCGTGACTTTATTGGGAATGGCGAAACATTATGAAACGGGAGAAACGCTACCAGAGCATTATTATCAAAAGTTATGGGATGCGAAAAATTATATGAGTGGTAGTGGAATGTTACGGCAATTAAATTTTAGTTTCCTTGACATCGAATTACACTCTCGTTATCAGCCTGGTGGTAAGGAAACTCCCATTGATGTGCGTAACCGGATCGCGGCGAAAACAACTATTTTACCTCCCTTACCTGAAGATTCTTTTTTATGTGCTTTCGGACATATTTTTGCGGGGGGTTATGCCGCGGGTTATTATAGTTATAAATGGGCTGAAGTTTTAAGCGCGGATGCTTTTGCGGCTTTTGAAGAAGTGGGGTTAGAAAATGAACACGCGATCGCGGCTACGGGTGAGCGATTCCGTGATACCGTGTTAGGATTAGGGGGGAGTTTACATCCGATGGAAGTGTTTAAAGCTTTCCGAGGACGGCAACCGAGTACCAAGCCTTTATTAAGACATAATGGCTTCGCGATCGCGTAACAATGTCGGAAATTTTTGATTAGAAAAAACCGGGTTTCTTTTTTGGGAGAAACTCGGTTTTTTCGGGAGAATAAAACACAAAGACACAAAGACACAAAGGTTGATCAAGTTTATAATTTGGGGCAATTATTTGGAGGACAAGTAATTTCTACGGATTGAATTTTGGCATCATCTCGATATTTATTGGTTTCACCAAAACCGCCCCGTGTTTGTCCATAAATACCCCCTAATGTATTCTTCATATTAGCATTACCGACTCGAAAGAACATTCTGGGGGGTTGTTTGGCAAATCTCACATATTCTCGCCCTTCATTATCAAGGTTATAGGATAGTGTTGCTTTACCATAAATTGACTCGGCTTTTTTGATGGTTATCCCGCTTCCTATTCCTTGCTCTGTTTTATAATTGGGATTATCTGTTTGTAAAATTGTCACACGATCGCGCTCTTGAAAGGTAGTACCAGCCGGGTATAAAATGCGATATTGAACTTTACTATCTTTACTAATATCGATCGCGTCCCAATCTACCATGAAATTCTTATGAATGGTTAATTTTAGGGAGGGACCAATAGCTGTTTTCAATTGTTGATAAGTCATGCCTAGTTTGGCTAAACCAATCCCTTGAGAGGATATAGTGAAATTCGCGATCGACTTGGGAGATACACTGATCATAAGATGGGCTGAATGACAATGATCACAAGGGGATGCACTCGCGACGGTTGTGGGTATATCACTCAAGGGCGCGATCGTTAATAATACTAAACTTGATAACATATATTTTAATGGCATGGCTGTCTCCTTAAGCTATGTTTCCGAAACTCGGTTTATCATTCTTAATTCTACGATTAAATATGCTTTCAGGAAGTTGTTAAGTTAAGACGCATTTCAACAACATAAAGTAGGAAAATTATCCTGCTTCTCACAGGCTGGAAGCCTGTTTTACTATAGCAATTTTAAATGAGATGTAAATGTGGTACGGGGCTAGATCCCGTCACAGGCAAGATGCCTGTGCCACAAGTTTTACTTCTGAAATGGAAACACTATATCTTGTCACAGGCTGGAAGCCTGTTTTACTATCTTCTCACAGGCTCGAAGCCTGTTTTACTATCTTCTCACAGGCTCGAAGCCTGTTTTACTATCTTCTCACAGGCTCGAAGCCTGTTTTACTATAAATTTTAAGTAACAGCTTATTATCTCATCTAATTTGCTAGGAATAAAAAATATAAATATTTGTCAAACCCGTGATAAGAGGCAAAATATAGTATAATATTGCGGAAGTTTTTAGGAATATAATTATGAAGTTTTTGGGCAAAAATCTTTTTTCAAATTCTACCCAGACATCAGAGCCAAAAAATCACAAACGAGTGATTAAATCTATGCCTTGGATTTTATTGACTTTAACAGTTACTCTTTTCTCGGTTTCCTTACCTGCTTTGGGTGTACTCAAAAAGCGCGATCGTGGTGCAGAGGTTACGGAATTACAAAAAACGCTCAAAAATATCGGTTATTATAGCAATGAAATTACGGGAATTTATGATCAAACAACCTTCGACTCGGTGAAAAAATTTCAAGCAGATAAAGGGTTAAAAGTTGATGGAATTGTCGGCAGTCGCACATTAATTGCCCTGAAAAAATCTTCCCAAAATTATCAATCCCAAGAGTTCGCAAAAGCACCTACTACGGCAAAGAAAGACGTGACTAAAGTTGTGACGACAGAAAAGAAAGAAACAAAAGAATCAACTAAAGTCGTCACCGCCAAAAAGGAAGAAAGCACAAAATCTGTTAATACCAATGGCATGACATTGAAAAAAACAATTTCCGGTAAAATCAGCCCGAAATCCGTTGTTTATTCCGGTAAAGGGTTATTTTTTGCCCAAAATATGATGTATAGTCATACGATTACCGTTTACGATCGCGAGTTTAATTTAGTAAAAACCATTCCTGATACCATTAACTTAGGAAAATTTGGCTTTTCTAAATTTCAAGGAGACTATCAAGGCGCTCCCGTAGAAGCAGCCTTTTCTCCCGATGGCAAATATGCCTATATTTCTAATTATCAAATGTATGGGAAAGGATTTAATAAACCCGGAAGCGATCGCTGTTCCCCATCGGGTAAATATGATCCCAGTTTTTTATATCGAATTGATACCAAAAACTTAAAAGTTGATCAAGTCATTCAAGTCGGAGCAGTCCCTAAATATACAGCAGTTTCCCCCGATAATCATTGGGTATTAGTAAGTAATTGGTGTAGCTGGGATTTAAGCATTATTGACAGCCAAAAATCCCAAGAAATTAAACGTATTGAATTAGGGGCTTATCCCCGTGGAATTGTGGTAGATAAAAACTCAGAAAATGCCTATATTGCCGTCATGGGGTCCTCCAATATTGCCAAAGTCAATTTGAAAAGATTTTCCGTAAATTGGTTGAAAAATGTGGGAAATGCCCCCCGTCATTTGAATATTTCTCCCGATAGTAAATATCTTTATGCTACCCTTAATGGTGAGGGCAGAATTGCTAAAATTGACTTGAATACCGGAAAAGTCATTGATAAAGTATCGACAGGAAGGGCCCCTCGTAGTATGGTAATTTCTGATAATGGCGCATACCTTTATGTCGTTAATTATTTCTCGAATACGGTGAGTAAGGTTAGCACCAATGATATGAAAGTTGTGCAAACCGTTAATGTCAATTCTAGCCCCATTGGGATTACCTTTGATCCGCAAAAAAAACAAGTTTGGGTGGCTTGTTATTCAGGGAGTATTATGGTGTTTCAAGATTAAAATTTTGCCTCGATCAGACTTATAGCAGTTTTCAAAGTAGTGCAGGCTTCTAGCCTGCTTTCAGACTTAAGGGCGAAACTACCTAATAATCAACATATTTAAGTGCCCTTGCTAACCGCGAGCTTCACATAATACACTTTACCTGATTTGTTTACTTTTAACTGGGAACAACCTTGTAAAACCTCAAGTAATTTTTTATTCATTACTTCTTTAAGAGTATCTTTGAGACATTTTTCATGATTTTTGTTGAAGTCGGCGGATATTAAACAAATATTAACTGAGTTTCCGCCATTTTTAGTTACTAATTCACTGACAATCTTTACCAATATGTTTTGTAAGCCTACCGCGGTATTAGTTGATAATTCTAGGGTAGGATTCTCGATCGCGTTTACTTTTGTGCTCGCGGATGGGGAAGGGTTCGCGGATGGGGAAGGGTTCGCGATCGAGACTTGATACTCATTTCCTACTAATTCAATCAGAAAAGCAGAGGGACGAGTTTTTAAGTATTTCACCAAACTATTATCCTTTTTAGAAAGCTTTTTGATAATCAAATCAGGATTTTGTTTATATTGAGAAAGAAAACTTTGCCGCAGGAGAGGAATAGTAATTACTGAGTGATTAATGATCATTTTCTTAATCAGAAAAATTAGGGCGTTTTCCAAATCATCAAAAGAATTAAATTGACAAGAAGAATCCGATAAATTTGTGGGTGATGGTGACGTCGCGACAGAAATTGTTGGCTCATTTAAGGGGGGAGGCAATATTACGGAATTGACAGGAGAAGATATCTTATCTTTTTCTGTTAAAAGTTTACGCTCTTTAAATAATTTATTGAGAAGCTCCGCTTGAGAAGTTCTCTCCTGAAGTAAAGAATATTCTATTTCTAAAAGTTGCTCCACTCGTTGGGCTAACTCTTCTAAAGAAGGAATCTCCATATCTTGCACTAAAGAATAATATTGACAAAGATTAGTGCCGCAATTTTCCACAACAATATTAGTATTTTCTCGTCTTACCCAATAAACCGTTAATCCCTGATGTTGTAATTGATGACAAAGATGATTAAATAATCCATCCGTCGAACAAACAAACACTTCTTTAACCGTGGGATATTGATAAAATAAACACGCGCCTTCTGCAATCATTTTAGCATCGGAACTGTTACTGCCGCTGGGGACATGAATCAGTTGATAACCACGATTATAAAGTTCACTATCAAGTTTCGCTAAACTGGGCGTTTTCCAGTTAGCAAAAGCCATCTTTTTTTGTAAGGGATATTGGCATAAATTTACTAAAAATTGTTCACTTTTCTGATCGAGTTTTAGATTTTCTGCATCTAACAATAACATCGCGATCCCTGAAGTATCGGCATGAGGGGTGATTGTCTTCTCCGTAGTGACGATACTTTGACTGCCCGCGATCGCGTCGAAAAATTCCCCACCGCAAACGAGACACTTATATCCGGGTTGCTCTGGGAATACTTGGCTTTTCTGTATTTGTGGGGATTCGCATTTTGGACACTTCATCTTGTTATTTTTCTCCCTTTTGTCTCATAATTAAAGATAGCACTTAACAATTCTTAAAACAATGGCAAGAGACTTACGGGGATTTTTGAAACTGTTGGAAGCCCGGGGACAATTACGACGGATAAAGACTTTAGTTGACTCTGACTTGGAGATATCCGAAATTTCTAATCGGATGTTACAACGAGGGGGACCAGGTTTATTATTTGAAAATGTCAAGGGATCGGATTATCCTGTCGCGATTAATCTTTTGGGTACAGAAGAAAGGGTTTGTTGGGCAATGAATATGGACAAACCTATTGAATTAGAAGAATTAGGTAAAAAATTGTCGATGTTACAACAGCCAAAACCGCCCAAAAAACTTTCCCAAGCTGTGGAATTTGGGAAGGTTTTATTTGATGTTGTCAAGGCAAAACCGGGGCGTGATTTTTTTCCCGCGTGTCAGCAAATTGTGATTGAAGGGGATGATTTAGACTTAACAAAAATACCGATGATTCGCCCTTATTGTGGAGACGCGGGGAAAATTATTACCTTCGGATTAGTGATTACAAAAGATTGCGAAACTGGTATTCCTAATGTGGGGGTTTATCGTCTACAATTACAATCAAAAAATACCATGACAGTTCATTGGTTATCGGTGCGAGGGGGGGCGCGTCATTTACGCAAGGCGGCACAACAGGGGAAAAAGTTAGAAATCGCGATCGCGATCGGTGTCGATCCTCTCATTATTATGGCCGCGGCGACACCGATTCCCGTGGATTTATCGGAATGGTTATTTGCGGGTTTATATGGAGGCTCTGGGGTAGGTTTAGCCAAGTGTAAAACGGTAGATTTAGAAGTGCCTGCTGACTCAGAATTTGTATTAGAAGGAACAATTACTCCGGGGGAAGTTTTACCCGATGGTCCCTTTGGTGATCACATGGGATATTATGGCGGTGTGGAAGATTCGCCTTTAGTGCGTTTTCACTGTATGACACATCGCAAAGATCCTATTTATTTAACCACATTTAGCGGCCGCCCTCCGAAAGAAGAAGCCATGATCGCGATCGCGCTTAACCGCATTTACACGCCGATTTTACGTCAACAAGTATCAGAAATTGTGGACTTTTTCTTACCAATGGAAGCGCTCAGTTATAAAATGGCGATTATTTCCATTGATAAAGCTTATCCGGGGCAAGCACGACGGGCAGCATTGGCTTTTTGGAGTGCATTACCCCAGTTTACTTATACCAAATTTGTCGTCGTTGTCGATAAGGATATTAATATCCGCGATCCGCGTCAAGTGGTATGGGCAATTAGTTCAAAAGTTGATCCAGTACGGGATGTATTTATTTTACCCAATACCCCCTTTGATAGTTTAGATTTTGCCAGTGAAAAAATCGGATTAGGGGGACGTATGGGAATAGATGCCACCACGAAAATGCCACCGGAAACGGAGCATGAATGGGGAGAAGTTTTAAAGTCCGATCCTGGTGTTTCTGAGATGGTAGATCGACGGTGGACAGAATATGGATTAGATGATTTAATGTTAGGGGAAGTTAATCCTAATTTATTTGGATATGAGATGAGGTAAGGAAGTATTACCCATTCCATCTAGCACTCCTAAAAGTAGTGCAGGCTTCTAGCCTGCATTCCTGCTTTCTGGCTCCAGAAACCCAAGACTAAAGTTATTTAATTTCCATTCCTCAGTTGTGAAAATAAAAATCAGAAACCCGTTTTCTTGATGGGCGAGCCATTAGGATTTTTCAGGTGAGCCTCCAAAAACCCGATTTCTTCGCGAGATGGGTAATGCTATAATAGGAGAAAAGAATGAGAAAGAAAGCCGTAGCAATTTCGGTTTGGGAAATAACTGTAAAAATAGTGATCTCGTATCTTTAAGCTTTAAGGAGTTAAAGCCATGCCATCACCATTTCCGGGTATGAACCCCTATTTAGAACATCCTGACTTTTGGCCAGGGTTACATCATTTACTAATTAGTGAATTGGTAAGACTTTTATCCCCACAACTTCGCCCTAAGTATTTAGTTTCCTTAGAAGTAAGAATGTATGAAACCGATGATGAGAATACCTTGCTGGTAGGTATTCCTGATGTTTCGGTATTACGTCCTAAAATTCCCCCTAATTCACTCACATCTAATGTCGCGATCGCGGCACATCCCGCCCAACCTTTAACGGTAAAAATTCCCATACCAATTACAGTGCGAGAGGGATATTTAGAAATTAAAGAAGTAGCAAACCAGGAAGTAATTACGGTTATTGAAATTCTCTCTCCGACGAATAAACGGCATGGAAAAGGACGGGAAAAATATGAACAAAAGCGAAAAAATATTTTAGGAAGTCGGACTAACTTCGTCGAAATAGATTTATTGAGAAGTGGTCAAATTATGCCCATTATTAATAATATTCAGAGTGATTACCGGATTTTAATTTGTCGGGGTGAGCACCGTCCTTTAGGGGATTTATACGCGTTTAATTTGCGGGATAGTATTCCTATATTTCCTTTGCCTTTGCGTTTAGAAGATAATGAACCGATGATAGATTTACAGGGGTTATTAAATGAAATTTATGAACTCGCGGCTTATGATTTGAAGATCGATTATAATAGTTGGGAAGTTGTACCCAAGTTATCTGACGCGGATGGGGCTTGGGTAGATAGTTTGTTACGAGATCAGGGGTTAAGACAATAATGATACTTTGAAGATACTAATAACTCTTGAAAAAGTAACCTGTAGAAAAACACGCGATCGACGCGTGAACTTTTGATATAATAGTCTTATGTCTAGTCAAACTCACCCCTAACATGATTAAATAGGAGAGTCAGAAGTTAAAATCAATGACAAATGGAAGCACAACCTAGAGAAATTACCCGTTACATTACCAGTGATGGCAAAATACCTTTTGCTATTTGGTTTGATAATCTCCGCGATCGGAGAGCTAAACTTAAGATTAAGTTGAGACTTGATCGAGAAATTTAGGAGATTATCGTGGGATCATCCCGATTTTGTAGGGGCGAAGCATTCCGGCAGATAAGCTATTGGTTAAAACGAGGGATTTACTACCGGAATGCTTCGCCCCTACCGATATATTTGCAAATTCGGGATGCTCCCGATTATCGTTCCCTAGGAGAAGGACTATTTGAACTAAAAATTGATTATGGTCCCGGCTACCGTCTCTATTTTGGACAAATAGCATCCATCATTGTAATTCTTCTTTGTGGCGGTGACAAAAGCACTCAAGATCGAGATATTGAAAAAGCCAGAGAATATTGGAGAGACTACTATGCAAGACTTGAAAATTCCCACGAGTGATAGTTACCATGACTATCTTATTGACTCTCTCAAAGATATTGAAGAAGCCGCGGGTTATATCGAGATAGTCTTAGAAGAAGGGCACGATGATCCTAGACTTTTACCCAAAGCACTTAGAAATGTTACTGAGGCTCATCTTAAAATGAATAAGTTATCAGACTCGGCTCAACTTCTTCATCAGAATTTAGATCAAATTTTGACTCAATCAAAGTGTGCGGAAATTTATGCTTTTGTTCAATTTCTTGATGCAATGGGTTTGAAAATAGCCATCGCGCCCTTAGCTCCTGAGCCATCAAATCTCACCCTTGAAACTGAGAATCACCCAGAAAAAGTAACGGCTTAGAAAAACACGCGATCGCGCTTGGAGACTAAAGCATCCGGCACAACACGCGATCGCGCACTTTTGATATAAGAGTATGAAAATCATCGCAATTACGAGTTAATAAGACTCGCCTTTCTTGTCGGGCATAATCAAGCACAAAAGAGTCAGGTTTTCTCTCCAAACCTGCTTCACTGACTGTGATGATATCGTGCCCTGCATTTCTTAATAACTCGATAAGACGTTTGCCTTGAGAGTCTTCATCAAGCAATATTTAAGGCTCAAGGGAGACTCCTTTTTCATCTAGTCGATAATATTCTTCATTAGCCTCCATCTTCAGAAGCTCTTTATGAGTTTCGCAATACTCAATGACTTCTTGAATAGCAGCTAAAGACAAATCCCAATTATCTGCCGATTCTTCTTTTGACATCTTATTAACAATCATATCTTGCCAAACGGTAAACGCCAATAATTTGCGCCCTTTAATATAAAGTTGTCGCCGCCAAGGGTGAGGACGTTGTACTAAATATTGCCAATTTCGATCGCGTAGTAAAGATGTTTCTGGCTGCGTCAGCAAATTTTCAATTCCCATTAAGACTAATTCTTCAATGGATAAGCCTAAGCGTGGAGCCGTTTCTTGTAGCTGATTCAGGCGATCATCTGTAATATTAATTGTTAAACGATTCATGCTGCTTTTAAGTCGCGATGACATCCTTATTTTAACATACATTTTCTTGCCTTGACATCTACCTTATTTTATGACAAACGCGATCGTCTTTCCTTTCTCATTCCCTTATGTAAGAAAAATCTCACCTTTTTTCGCGTTTCCCCTCTGGAAGCTAGAGGGAATCGAATCGATCGCGCTCGTCCAATTTTTGTAAATAGGTATAGCGTTTCTACTAAAGATGATATCTAATTTATTCCCTATTAAGAGTTAAGAAAAACGAGAAAACTCGGTCCCTCACAAGTCTGAAAATTGCTAGAGCGGGTGAGCCGTTATTTTACCACTAAGACACTAAGGCACTAAGGACATAAAATAGAGTGTCTCGAACAAGTAGAGAAATTTACCCCTTTGTGTCTTTGTGTCTTGGTGTTTTATTTTATTTCCCTACATCATTCTAGTCAGGTGAGCCTTTGTTTTAACACTAAGGCACTAAGGCACTAAGGACATAAAATAGAGTGTCTCGAACAAGTAGAGAAATTTACCCCTTTGTGTCTTTGTGTCTTGGTGTTTTATTTTATTTCCCTACATCATTAAGAGCGAGTTTCGACTAAAGATAAGCTCTAATTTCTTCCCTCTTAAAAGTTAAGAGTTAAGAAAAACGAGAAAACTCTGTACCTCACAAGTATGAGAATTGCGATAGTCCCTTCGCCTAGCCTGTGCCTACCAAAAACCTCTCCCTCATGAGGGGAGCGAATGTTTGTCAAGGGAGCGAGACGCTCCCACTACAGTTTTTTTTGCTCACCCTTCACAAACAACACGCGATCGCGTCTCCCTTCGTCTATTTTCTCCCCTCTAACTCCTTAATGCCTAATCGGGTTCATTCCTTAATAAATCCCAGGAATTAACTTTTTCACCCGTTGCCGATACTCACCATAATCGACATACTTTTCCATCAAAAAAACTTCCTCCTTTCTTGCCTTAATATCAAAAAATATCAATAACAAAACAGTCAAAATTAAATGAGATACACTCTCCCAAAATATCGTCATTCCCAGACAACCCAAAATCACACCACTATAGACAGGATGTCTGACTAATTGATAAACCCCAGTCGTTACTAACTCCCCATCTTCTCTCGGATAGGGTAACGGTGTCAAACTTTTTCCTAAATCTATCAATCCTTTAATAAATAAAATTGCACTCCCTAAACCGAGAAAGCCTACCATTATCCATTTTAACTCAAGACCGAGGGGTTTGTCAAGAGTTAAAACCGGAATTTTATAAACAGGAATTAAGAAAAATCCCAGGATAAAAACTCCCTGCAAAAACACCAAAAATTCCCCGCGTTTGCCATCGCGTAAGCCTTCTAAGGTAAATCCCCAATCAGTTAATAATTTCATAGTAATAGGTAATGGGTAATGGGTGATGGGTAATGGGTGATGGGTAATAGGTAATGGGTTGGGTTTCCTTAAGTCAACCCAACCTACAGGGATCATCTCAACGTCGCCAACCCACTACAGTTTTTTTGGCTTCTTTGAGATTACGAAGAAACCGGGTTTCTTTAGGAAATTTGCTCATTTTGCCAATTGTATAAAGCCAGAAACCCGGTTTCTGATTAGTCTAACCAAGGACGAGTCATTAATTCCAGTTGATTCACTTCATCTTGGCTTAAACTCCATCCTAACGCGCCCGCGTTTTCTTTCGCTTGTATCGCGTTTTTCGCACCCGGAATTGGAATTACTCCTTGGGCGATTAACCAATTTAATGCTACTTGACTCGGTGCGCGATCGTACTTTTTCCCGATTTTTCTCAGAGTAGACATCACTAAAGCAATTTTCTCTAAACCCTCCTTACTAAAACGAGAATCTATTTTGCGCGCGCCTTCGGGTTTTTCTTCCCCTGTATATTTATCCGTTAATAACCCTTGGGCTAGGGGACTATAGGCTAAAATTGTCACTCCTAATTGCCTCGCGCTGTCGATAATTCCTTGTTTTTCCACTTGACGGGATAATAAGGAATATCTCACTTGATTTGTCGCTAAGGGCACTCCCCTCGATGCTAAAATTTTATGAGCTTGTCGCATTTGTTCGACATTATAATTACTCACGCCGACGGCTTGTATTCTCCCTTTTTCCACCTCCGAGGCTAAAGCATTCATCAAGGTTTCTTGATTCATTAAAAATGTAAAAGGCCAATGTACTTGATATAATGCAATTTGTTCAACCCCTAAGCGTTTTAAACTCGCGCTTAAGGCTTCAGAAACGGCTTTTTCGGTAATGCGCCAAGGGAAAGGGCCAAATTTTGTCGCAATTTGGACCGGTTGACTGGTTTTGCGTAAAAATTGACCCAGTAATTCCTCGGATAAGCCATTTCCATAGACTTCGGCGGTATCGAAAAAGGTGACTCCGGCATCAAGGGAAGCTTTAAACGCGTCTTCAACATCAGAGGCGCCATAATCACGACCATAACTCCAAAATAACTTATCTCCCCATGCCCAAGTGCCCACGCACAAGGAGGGGACTGTTGGTCCATTTTTGCCCAAGGTAATACTCACGGTTGCAAAATCCTTAATTTTGTCTCTTATGTTTTAGTCTAAAGAGTAAATGCCTTACTCATAGACATCTGCTCAAAATAAAGTCAAAGGCAGGCAGGATGCCTGCCCTACAATAGTTTTTGCAGATGTCTAATAACGAGATTATTTTGGGAAGCTTATGACGATGGATGATTTACCGCAGAAGAATTTACCAAAGGTGACTCTGGTGACGATGTTGCGTTTGGGGTTATTCCAAATGGGATTGGGGATGATGTCGATTCTTACCCTGGGGGTGCTTAATCGAGTGATGATTAAGGAGTTAATGATTCCGGCTACTATTGTCGCGGGGACCTTGGCAATGCAGCAGTTTGTTGCCCCTGCCCGGGTGTGGTTTGGTCAACTTTCTGATGCTAAACCTGTGTTGGGTTTTCATCGCACGGGCTATATCTGGATCGGGGCTTTGTTATTTGTGATCGCGTCTTTTTTGGCCGTACAGGTAACTTGGCAAGTGGGTATGAGTTTGGAAACCGTAGGATGGACGATGCCTACTTATTTTTGGATGATCTCTTTGGCCTTGATTTTTGGGTTGTATGGGTTGGCCCTTTGTCTGAGTTCGACTCCTTTTGCCGCGTTATTAGTTGATGTCTCTGATGAGGATAATCGATCTAAGTTGGTGGGTGTGGTTTGGTCGATGTTAATGATTGGCATTATTATTGGCGCGATCGTCAGTAGTGGCTTTCTCACACAAATTGATGGGGACGCGTCACGGGAGGATTTACAAACTTCGATTAATCTTTTGTTTTTTTTCGTTCCCGCGATCGTGTTTTTTCTGATTTTGCTCGCGACATGGGGAGTGGAGAAAAAATACTCCCGTTATGGCGCTCGCTCAACGGTGGTTAACCACGAGGATAGTATTACTTTAGCTAGGGCGTGGAAAGTCTTAACCGCGAGTCGTCAGACGGGTTTCTTTTTTGGGTTTTTGTTACTAATGACGATTTGTTTGTTTATGCAAGATCCGATTCTTGAACCCTATGGCGGTGAGGTGTTTAAGATGAGTATTTCTGAAACGACAAAACTTAATGTTTTTTTTGGCATGGGTACTCTTTTCGGGTTAAGTTTGACAGGTTTTTTAATTGTCCCTCGTTTGGGTAAACAACGCACAATTAAGTTAGGTTGTTTATCTGTCGCGGGCTGTTTATTTTTAATGTTGTTATCGGGTTTTACGGCTAACCCGATGATGTTAAAATCGAGTTTAATGTTATTTGGTTTAATGTCGGGAATGGCAACGACGGGCGCTTTGAGTTTAATGTTAGATTTAACTGTCGCGGAAACCGCGGGTACTTTTATTGGAGCCTGGGGATTGGCACAATCAATGGCACGGGGTTTGGCTACGATTAGTGGTGGTTTTCTTTTGGACTTAGGCCGTCAGTTATTTGGGATTCCCATGTTGGCATATTCCTTGGTTTTTGTGATTCCGATGTTGGGAATGGTGCTCGCGGTGTTATTATTACAACGGGTTAATGTTCAAGAGTTTAAAACTGATGCTAAAGCCGCGATCGTGACTATTCTTGAAGGCAATTTAGATTAATCAGAGAAGGAAGAAGGAAGAAGGAAGAAGGAAGAAGGAAGAATTATTAATACACCACAAAAGCACAAAGGCACAAAGGTAGAAAAAAAAATCTCCCAATTACCCATTACCAATTACCAATTACCCATTACCAATTACCCATTACCAATTACCCATTACCCATGAAAAACTTTTGGAATGAGATTTTAGAATTGGCAGAAACGACGGCAAAACGAGTCGGCGATCGCCTATTAATTGATTTTGGCTCCGCGACTGCCGATGAAAAAGCGGATGGTAGTTTAGTGACTCAATCTGATACTTGGGCTGATCAGGAAATCCGAAACGCGATCGTGTCATCATTTCCCAGTCATGGAGTCTTAAGCGAAGAAGGCTCACACACTTTTCCCGATACCGAATGGTGTTGGATTATCGATCCCTTAGACGCGACAACAAACTTTACCAGAGGTATTCCCATCTGGGGAACTTCTCTCGGTTTATTATACCACGGGATACCCGTTTTTGGTTATATCCATTTACCCCCATTACGTCAGTCTTATCATGGTTTTTTAGTCACAGATAAACTCACCATCAGTGATCAGGATGTAGAATTATTTAACAGTATGCCGAAAGGGGCATTTCTCAATAATCAACCCATTCAACCCACAGCCGATAATCCTAGCGGTAATCACTTTTTTAACTTATGCTCGCGTAGTGTCTTTTTGGCAAGTCATTTACCTTGTAAAGTGCGACTATTAGGGATGGCAAGTTATAACTTTTTAACCGTGGCTTCCGGTGCGGTAATAGGAGGAGTCGAAGCTACTCCCAAAATTTGGGATATTGCCGGAAGTTGGGTGATTCTTCACGCGGTAGGTGGTGTCTGGAAATTATTAAATGGCGAGACGATGTTTCCCTTGGAAGTCGGCAAAAATTATGGCAAAAAATCTTATCCTAGTTTAGTGGTAAGTCGTGAAGAGTTAGTGTCAGTCTTTTTGCCGATTGTTGAGTCTTTGGGGAAAAAGTCTTAGGTTTTTTTTGAAACCGCAGATAAACGCAGATAAACGCAGATGGGGATAAACGCAGATGCGGATAAGTTTTAATAAGAGTTATAGCACTAGGCACACAAATTAGGACAACAAACTCAGCCGAGTGAAAATTTCTTAACTTTGTGTCTTTGTGCCTTTGTGGTGATATCCCACTAGACAGATAAATTAGGACAACAAAGGGTGAAAATTTCTTAACTTTGTGTCTTTGTGTCTTTGTGTTGATATCCCACTAGACACCTAAATTAGGACAACAAAGGGTGAAAATTTCTTAACTTTGTGTCTTTGTGCCTTTGTGGTTATCTCCCACCATGCAGACAAATTAGGATATTGCACAAATGCTGCACCTCACTCTACACTCTCCTAGCACAAATGTCCTAATCTAAATGCCTAGTGCTATCAAGCCTAACAATGGAAATTGTCGGACTTTAACTCTTTGGAGTTTACGCGTTTAACTTCGCGACGACTTGGGCTAACTTCGCCCCTAGGTTTTCTATGTCTTGCTGTTGTTTCGGATGGAAGTCTGCAAAAATTATGGCAAAAAATCTTATCCTAGTTTAGTGGTAAGTCGTGAAGAGTTAGTGTCGGTATTTTTGCCCATTGTTGAATCTTTGGGGGAAAAGTCTTAGGTTTTTTTTGAAACCGCAGATAAACGCTCCTAAACGCAGATGGGGATATACACAGATGGGAATAAGAGTTAAAGCTTAACAATGGAGATTGTCGGACTTTAACTCTTGGAGTTTACGCGTTTAACTTCGCGACGACTTGGGCTAACTTTGCCCCTAGGTTTTCTATGTCTTGCTGTTGTTTCGGATCGTTTAAACTGCCATCTTCATTAAATAATTGGGCTGCATTCGGAATACTTTTTTGTTCTGGCAATACTAATACCCCAATATTCCCTAAAATAGACCGTAAATGCACTAATCCTCTTAAGCCTCCTAACGCGCCTGGGGATGTACTCATTATCGCCGCGACTTTATTTTGAAACGCGCCTACCATTTTGATATCACCTCGTGCGCGTGATGCCCAATCGATCGCGTTTTTTAGTAAGGCAGAAACGGAACTATTATACTCCGGGGACGCGATTAATAATCCTTGATTCTCCATTAGTAAGTCTTGAAATTTACAGGCATTTTCTGGCATTCCTGATGCCGTCTGTATGTCTTCGTCATATATTGGCATGGGATAATCTCGCAAATCAATATATGTCACTTCCGCTCCCGTGGCTTTTGCTCCCATAGCCGCGATCTTGACTAGCCGTTTATTATAGGAGATTTCACGGCTACTTCCGGCAAATGCTAATATTTTGACTGGGTTTGTCATGGTTTTTTTTGCTCATTATTTCGCCTACCAATTATCACTTTAACATCTCTTTCTCTCTATACTTCTCTCCCCCTCATTCATTATTATGGCTAATCTTTTTCTCTCTTTATCATCGAAAAGACTAATGATATCTTTCTTAACATGGTCAGGGAACCTTGACAAAACTTGCCGAAAATCGCCTCAAAAAGAACGACTTGACAAGCTTTGACTTGATTTGGTATAATGGCACACCTAGGGTATTATCAGGGAAGCAGTTTGACTAAAATTTAAAAACTGTCGAATTTCCTTGATTTTCCGTAACCACTGTCACAGTGACACTGCCTTTTCTTCCCTTCATTTTTAGTAAAGTTGTGTAAAGATTAGCGTCACAGAAAGTGGCATACTTGACAAAATAACGAATTTATGCTAACTGCTTAAAAATTCCAGAAGAAGTCCGCGATATTTTGGCGATCGAGGGTGGTATCATCGGGGGTGGGAAAAAGCACCGATCGCCAGAGGATTTTTTCCGTGCCAAAACGTCGTTGCACACGACTGGGAATACCATAGCCATAGACAATATGCCCTCTCCCGGCTAAGACAATTACTTGATAGTCTGGATGAGTCTTGAGGAAATTCGCGATCGTCTCGGCCATCGTTTCGTCCCAAAGCACTTGGGCAAGAAAGAAGCGATCGAAGCCTTTACTCTCCCCTTGTCCCCCATGTTGATGTTGCTCAAAGATTTTTAAGAGCATTTGACGATATTGGGGATTATCGGTACGAATTTCCGAAAGTGGGGGAATGGCTTTTTTTTCTTCAGGGGTGAGACTTTCTAAACCTTGACGAGCCACTTTGCGGGTAATTTCGCTGGGTGTATTTAAGGCTAAGACGGGTAATTGTTTGTCTTTGGCAAAGCGCAGGATAGGCGCGTAATATTCCCAAGGAAAACCCCATCGTTTCTCGTATTCGCTTTGGCTTATTAACTCTTTTTCGTTGAGTTTTCCGGCTAGATAGTCATTGATGACTCCTTGAAAGGGACGTTGAAACATCTCCAGCGCGATCGCGATTTTCCGATGGGGCTGATATAAGGCCTGAATAATTTGCAATTGGGCTTGATGATCGGCTAAATTATCATGGGTTTCCCCTAGATAAATTACCCTTGCCTTGCTTAATTCTGGTAAAATTGCTTGATTTGTCTGGAGGGGTGAGACTTGTGTGATTAAACTGGGTTGTGCTGGTATCGGTGTTTCCCATAATAAAGAGAGGCTCAGAGATAAAGCCAACAGTTGAGTCATTCTTTGGTAAATTTTCATCGTCGGGTAAAGCGCGAGCCGAATTTATCCTTAATATTATATCAGGAGAATTATGGCAAAACTTCCCAAAAGTCCATTAAAACTATAAACCCATCATGGTACGCAACATTGAATTATTCATCAAAGCTTGTGAGAAACTTGATATCCCCTATGAGACGTTTCATTCTTCACAAAGCTTGATGAGAATTAAGTTAGATAAATATTATTATTTTGTCAATAATGGTACACCTTTTAATAGTGAAGCGATTAATGAATTGTTTAAAGATAAAGAATATACATATCTGTTGTTGAAAGATAAAATTAATATGCCCAGATGTCTCGGTTTTTTATCTCCTTTCTGTAAGAAGGAGTATCAGCAGTATTTAGTCTATCAAAACTTGGCAGAAATTACGGAAGAAGTGACGAAACATTTTGCGCTTCCTGTTATTGTCAAAAAAAATAGAGGGTGGGGCGGAAATAATGTATTTTTCGCGAAGACAGTTGAGGATATCCGGGGTGCTTTGTCGGAAATTTTTGATGTTAATAGTCAGAAAGTTGATTATGTCGCGCTTGCCCAAGAGTATATTGATATTATCCATGAATATCGAGTCATTGTTTATCAGAATGAAATTTTGCTCGTTTATGAAAAGGATAAGTCTCACGCGACATTTACGGGAAATCTCAGCCCCTTACATTGGGATGGCGCGATCGCGCTACATATTACCGATGAAACTTTGATTAGAGAAATCCAAGATTTTATTGAGCCTATTTTCTCGGAAATAATGATCAATTATGCCGGGTTTGATATTGCCAGAGATGGCAATGGTAAATTATGGTTAATTGAAATTAATGGCACTCCTAATTATAATATTTTTATCCGCGATAATGGGGAAGATATTATTGTGACAATGTTTCACACAATTTTATCCCGCTTTCGAGATTTACAAAAACGTTGTTAATCTCAGAGGGAAGAAGGAAGAGGAAAGAGAGAGTCTCTCGTTTTGATAAATTGGCAGTGGGAGCCTCTGGCTCCCACTTAGCTCCCTAGTCAGAGGCTTCCACTTAGCTCCCTAGGGTGTCAGAGGCTCCCACTACAGGTTTTTTTGTTTCTTTGAGATGCTTCCAGAGGGAAGCCAAGAGACATCTCCAAAAACTACCGTAGGGTAGCATTAGCCTGCCTTTTACTTTATTTTTAGGAGATGCCCTAACACCTACCACGAGAGACATACCCCCCACAGGTGAGACAGCAGAGACGCGATCGCGCCTTGCCATCTTCCCTAAAATCAAAAAAAAATCTAATAATCGAGTCTATCGAAGACAATGAAAAGCGAAAATTAACGATTTTTCGAGAGAAAGAGGGGCTTAAAGTTACAAAAATTCATAATAGATGAGTCATCATATCAAACTTAGTAAAGTATGATTACAACTGGTTGCGCTTTGGAGAGAACCTGCTAAAGTAAAAATATGAAGCCAAGAAAAGGTTTCCACGACAGATAACAGCGAGTTCATGGTCTTTTCATAGTTGAAAGTACACGAGAAATTTGACCCTGAGAAAAAGGAGTAAAAAACTGATTCACACTAAACTGATTAACACTGGATCTGTCTTATTTTCAAACAAGAGTAACACCCCCAAAAAAAGCTGATACTTCCTCAATTAGATAAGCTGGGAGAAAGGCAACTGAATCTCGATAAGATTTCATCATCCATCGTCATTTAGTGCAACTCCGCATCGAAGTAGTGATAAGAGGAGTTCACTCGGCAGATAAAGTGAGGGTGTTACTTGTTGTTTAATAATTTTGGTTTAATGAGATTGGGTTAATAGTTAGAGAAAAACCAGGTTTCGGCATCGAGATGAAGAGAAACCTAGTTTTGTGATGTCAATAGTCTTGTGAGGGAGTCGGATATTTACATAACTTTATAATTAAGAGAATGAGGGGAAGAATTGAGTAAAGTTTAATTACAACTACTTGCGCTTTGGAGAAAACCTGCTAAAGTAAAAACATGAAGCCAAGAAAAGGCTTCGTGACAGATAACCTCAAGATTCACAGTTGAAAGGAAAAAACTAGAAAAGTTATACACTGAGAAAAAGGAGTAAAACGCTGGTTTATATTATTGCATCTGTCTTATTGAACAACAGCAACACTCACGAAGAAAGCTGATAATTCCTCAATTAGATGACAAGGGAAAAAAGCTACTAAATGTTGATAAACTTTAGAGCAATTCCACGTCGAAGTAATTATAAGAGGAGTTTACTCAGCAAGTAACGCTAGGGTGTTGCTTGTTGTTTTTGGGTGTTATACTGAAAATCGATCAGTCGGTGGTGGTGAGTAGATGGGTAAAATTCAATAGAAAATAAAACGGACTCAAAGCATTGTTGGCCTAGGATTACGTCGTTAAGTTTAATTACGCATACCTACTTAACGGCTCTTGCTCTGGACTTATGTAGCTGATAAATTATACACCAAAGGGAGTATAAATAGGTCATGTCAATTACAAGATTTTTAGCAACAAAAATCACAAACTACGACAATACAAAATCTATAGGGGCAAGACTTAGGACTAAGCGGATCGTTCCACTTATAAATATAATGGAACAGGTTTATGAAGAATATGGGTCTGTGAAGATTATCGATATTGGAGGAACACAGACATACTGGGGCATAATATCGAGTGATGTTCTTGATAAATATAATGTTCACATCACAATTGCCAATCTCCCCGAAATGCCAATTCCTAAAGACCAAGGACGATATAGTTTTATTATCGCAGACGGATGCGCGCTCTCAGATTTGAGGGATGGCTCGTTTCATATTGCTCACTCTAATTCTGTGATTGAACATGTAGGTGACTGGGTGCGGATGGTTGCATTCGCCAAGGAGGTAAAAAGGGTAGCCTCAAAGTATTTTGTGCAAACCCCAAATTACTGGTTTCCCATTGAACCCCATTGTATGACTCCATTTTTCCATTGGTTGCCTAAGCCAATACGTATCTGGCTCGTGTTACATTTTCAATTAGGCCATTTGCCCAAGGCAGAAACCATAGATGAAGCAGTGCGACTTGTGGAGGGAAGTCGTTTGCTGTCGAAATCAATGCTTAGAGAATTATTCAAAGAAGCTGAGATTGTCACGGAAAGACTTTTGGGACTACCTAAGTCATTCATCGCGATCAAAAAATGAATTCCAATCCGGGTTTTTTCCACTATTACGAAGTAACTGGAGTCGAGACTAAATGGGTAAAATTAAATATCAAATAAAATGTACTCAAAGGATTGTTTGCCTAGGATTCAGTCGTTTTAATTACGCATACCTACTTAATAGATAATAGGTAATTAATAATTAGCAATTGTTGATTGTTAACCCTCTTCCTTCTTCCTTCTTCCCTCTTCCTTCTTCCTTCTTCCTTCTTCCTTCTTCTTATGAAAGGCCTTTGGTTAGAAAATAATCAATTAGAATTACGAGATAACCTTCCCCTGCCGATACCACCGGAGGGGGAAGCATTGGTGCGAGTCTTACGCGCCGGGATTTGTAATACAGACTTAGAACTAATTAAGGGCTATTATCCCTATAAGGGTATTTTAGGCCATGAATTTGTGGGTGTGGTGGAAGCTGGGCCCGAATCTCTGTTAAACCAACGAGTTGTGGGAGAAATTAACGCCAGTTGCGGGGAATGTCGGTTTTGTCGTCGCAGACAACCTACCCATTGCGAAAATCGCACGGTTCTTGGTATTGTTAATCGTGATGGTGCTTTCGCGCAATATCTGACTTTGCCTGTTGGTAATTTACATCGGGTGCCCGATCGCGTTTCTACGGATGTCGCGACATTTACGGAGCCGATCGCGGCGGCATTAGAAATTCAGGAACAAGTGAGGGTGCATCCTGATGATAAAGTCTTAGTAGTGGGAGATGGCAAACTCGGTCAACTGATCGCGCAAACTTTGGCATTAACCGGATGTGACTTACTCGCGATCGGGCATCATCCCGAAAAACTGGCCTTATTAGAAGCCAGAGGGATTAAAGTGGGATACCCCGATGTTGTCCAAGCTCGCGCTTTTGATTTATCGGTGGAATGTACGGGAAATCCCGAAGGTTTCCGTGTCGCGTGTGCCGCGCTTCGCCCTAGAGGGATATTAGTGCTGAAAAGTACCTACGCGGGGTTACTCACCTTCGACGCGTCTTCCCTGGTAGTCGATGAAATTACGCTGATGGGATCTCGCTGTGGTCCTTTCGCACCCGCCCTTGAGTTATTAGCACAAAACCAAGTAAATGTCAACCCCCTTATCCAAAAAAGTTATCCTTTAACAGAAGGGTTGAAAGCATTTGAGGACGCGAAACAGCGAGGCGCGTTAAAGATTCTATTGGATATGGAAATCTGAGGAATAATCAGTAATCATTGATGATGATTTTAGGATTATAGCAACTTAGACCGTGGTTGAGGTTGTGAATAGTCGAAACCATAGATTTTATGCCTTGTGCCTTTGTGCCTTTGTGCCTTTGTGCCTTTGTGGTTGATTATAGTCATTTCAACGTATATTGAGAAATAAAAAAACAGTCACAGTAAGAAGAAGCTAGATTTAACGCGTCTCATTTTTATTTGGAATGATTATACACCACGAAGGCACTAAGGCACGATCGGAAGAGGGAATTCCTTAGAAGTAATACACCACGAAGGCACTAAGGCACGATCGGAAGAGGAAATTGCTCAACAGGAATTCCTCAGAAGTAATATAATCATTTCAACGTATATTGAGAAATTTAAAAAACAGTCACAGTAAGAAGAAGCTAGATTTAACGCGTCTCATTTTTATTTGGAATGACTATAATTGTGTCTTGTGCCTTGTGCCTTGTGCCTTGTGCCTTCTTCCTTCTTCCCTCTTCCTTCTTCCTTCTTCCCTCTTCCCTCTTCCCTCTTCCTTCTTCCTTCTTCCTTCTTCCTTCTTCCCTCTTCCTTTGTATCGCCCTTTTCCAGAAGACTAGCAATTCCCAGATGACTTCAACTATTTATCAATAAAAAAATAATCAAAAAGAGGAGTCAATGGCATGATGCCGAAAAGACTCACTTGTGCTTGGACATTCTGTAATTTATGGCATTATAGCAAAAAGTCCTGAAACACACAAGTCTATGAAATTATTCATCATCGCGGTTGCTCCCGTTGAAGATTCCGCGGTATTTTCATTATTATTTCTGGGATAAAAATGGGTTTAAGAATAATTAATACCCGGAGGAAATGACAAAATCTAAGAAAATCATCCCTGGTGGATGACGTAGTATTTTTTGATAATTTTTGTTAGGAAAATGTCTCAAATAGTAAGATTCTGGTGATTAAGTGATAGATTTTTAGAGAAAAATAAGTGGTGCAGTATCTAATTTATCTATGGGGAAAATATCAAAAAGTTGTAGTGCCTTGGGGAAAAGGCTGTGGGGGGCATCATCCTGTCTAGCACTGAGGAGCAACGTTGCCCTAGTGAGGGGAATATCGTTTTAAGGCGGAAAGGCTTAGGGAATAATCAATGAATTCAAATAGATTTCTAGGGGAGATTTAAACGGAAAAATCGGGGGGATTGATGGTGTGATTTAATCCGATCGCGCTCTGGGATAAAAAGGAAAAAAAACGTGATAAATGTGATTAATTCTTGTTTGGGAGCAAATCGGGTGAGATTTTTTCTGATCCCCATAGTCTTTTCCTGTGGGGGGAGGATTTGACTTGTCTTTACAAATCTCAACTTATGCCTGGTGATGAAAGACGACAGAGTTATGAGAGTATGAGAGTATATAAATTTTTGTAAGTTGGCTGAGGAAAGTGCCAAATGCCAAGAAATAAACGAGGTGTTAACACCTCGCATTCAGCAGGCAAAGTTAAAGTGGGAGTATCCCTCTCGTCTAGTGCAGCAAACCAACTCGACGCGATCGCACGAAAGCTAGGAATTTCAAAGTCGAAACTCTTTGAAATTATTGCCCAGGGCGAAGTCGTTAAGTCTGGGGAAGACACTGCTATTACTCTCCCCTTAAAAAACACTTCAGGGAATCTCTCTGAAGTGACTTCGGTATCGGAAGAGGCATCAGAAGCAGATGAGTCGGATTTACATCCGAGTACAGATGAGGATGATGCACTCCAACAACAGTTAAAAGCTAAGGATGATCTTATCGCGTCTTTAGAAGAAAAACTGGCGGAGTTAGGCAAAATCCAAGCCGAGTCACCCGAAAGTGTTTCTGTGGAAAGTTACAATGAGTTAGCTCGTCAGTCTGAAGACAAAGCTGGCAAGATTAAGGCTTTGGAAGAAAGAGTTAATCACTTGCAACCCTTGGAAGCCCAAGTGCAACAACTCCAATCCCAGTTACAGGGGACTGTTTCTGTGGAAAGTTACAATGAGTTAGCTCGTCAGGCTGAGGAAAAAAGTCACGCGATTAAGGCTTTAGAAGAAAGAGTTAATCACTTGCAACCCTTGGAAGGGCAAGTGCAACAACTCCAAAATCAGTTAGAGCAAAGTGTATCGCGCCAAGCTTATGATGTCGTCGTGAAACAGTCTGAAGTGCAAAGTAGTGAGATGGCATCTTTGCAAGAAAAACTGAGTCACCTGGAGCAATTGCAAACCCAGTTAGAGCAAAGTGTTTCGCCCGAAGTTTATGGCGCGTTACAAAAACAGGTAGAAGAGCAAAAACACGCGATCGCGGTTTTCCAACAACAACTCGCGCAAAAGATAGAGCAGAGTCAACCTATGACATTAGGTGTTTCCTTGGGGACTTATCAAGCCTTGCAAAGACAACTGGATACCCAGGCGGAAACCATTAAATCCTTGCAGCAACAACTAACTTCCCTCCAAGGAGCCGCCGCGATAGGCGAATCTCAACTCAATAAGTGGCGCAATCGTAGCTTTTTCTGATGAGACTCTCACCACGTCATCCTTTTCCGGCTGGCGTGGTCGTTTTTTTCGCGTTTTTCCGGTATTTTGGCATAAGGAGAACTTATTCGTAACAATTTGTAATATTTTCTCAGGATTATAGGTATAATTAACTTAGAGCCCTCAATGGTGACACAGTAAGTAATCGCCAGTAGTCTCGACACCATCCTTCTGAGTCATTATTATCAGTCGGTTATGATTATTAGCCCCCAAAAGAAAACCGATCAGGTTAAAAAGACTGATTCCCAATCAGCAGAGATTCCCGCCCCCAAGAAACCGACACCACGCAAAAAATGGGTATTTGGCCTGGTTGCGGGGGGGTTACTGATCATTCCGGGTTCAATTTATGCGATTTATCAACACAATAAACCCAAAACGGACGATCTGGAAAAATTAACCGTGCGGGTAGAAGCTCAGAATTTAACCCTAAAAATTAACTCTAGTGGTAGTGTACAACCAGTTCAACGTGTTAATCTGAGTCCGAAAAATTCTGGACGTATAGCAGAATTATATGTGGAACAAGGCGATCGCGTCAAAGAAGGACAAGTCATTGCGCGTATGGAAAGCCGGGATATAGAAGCCCAACTCCAACAAGCCCAAGCCCGTCTTGCCAATGCCCAAGCGCGTCTCGATAAGGCCAAAGCGGGAACCCGTCCCGAACAAATTGCCCAAGCCAGTGCCCGTCTCACCCAATTTCAGGCAAAATTAGATCAATTACGCGCGGGGAGTCGTGTCGAAGAAGTGACACAAGCCCAAGCTCGATTAGCTCAAGTCGAAGCGAATTTAGCTCAACTTCGAGCCGGAAACCGTTCCGAAGAAATCGCCCAAGCCGAAGCCAAATTACGTCAAGCCCAAACCCGTTTTGATGATGCCAAAATGGGTACATTAAATGATGAAATTGCCCAAGCACAATCTCAACTAAAATCGGCTCAAGCCGAGGCCCAATTGACCGCGCAACGTTTGGAGCGTAATAAAGAATTAATCACACAAGGGGCAATTTCTCAAGATCAATTTGATGAATTAAGTAAAGCTAACCTCACAGCCAACGCGAAAGTCGAAGAAGCCCAAAGACGCGTACAACAACTGCAACAAAATCAGCGATCGCAAATTGCCCAATTAGAGCAAGGAGTCGAACAAGAAAAACAAAACTTCAAACAAATTAAAACAGGTACTCGTGCCGAAGCCATTACCAAAGCCGAAGCGGAAGTCGCGGAAGCCAAGGGCAAATTAACACAAGTGCTTAATGGCAGTCGCCCTGAAGAAATACAGGATATGGAAGCGCAAGTGAGGGAAGCCAAGAGTAAATTAGATGAATTAGTGAATGGGAGTCGCCCCGAAGAAATTGCCCAAGCCGAAGCCGATGTCGCGGAAGCTTCTGCCCAAGTTCGTTACTATCAAGTTTTGTTAGATGATACCAAAGTCCGGGCACCCTTTGGGGGTATTATTACCCAGCGTTATGCCATTCAAGGCGCCTTTGTGACTCCTGCCACTTCCGCGTCGAGTGCCGACTCTGCGACTTCGACTTCCATTGTGGCTTTAGCCAAAGACTTAGAAGCATTAGCCAAGTTACCAGAATCGGATATTAGTCAAATTAAACCAGGCCAAGAGGTGGAAATCGTCGCGGATTCTTATCCCGATCAAGTATTTAAGGGCAAGGTGAAATTAATTGCTCCAGAAGCGGTGAAGGAGAAAGATGTCACCTTATTTCAGGTACGGATTAAGGTGGAAACTGGGAAGGATAAACTACAGTCGGGGATGAATGTGGATCTGAGATTTTTGGGTAATAAATTGAAAGATGCTTTAGTGTTGCCGACGGTTGCTATTGTTACGAATAAGGGGAAACCTGGGGTTTTAATTCCTGATGAGAAAAATCGACCGAAATTTAATCCTGTTATTACGGGTTCCAACATTGGTAAGAAAATTCAAGTTTTGGAGGGGGTTAAAGCTGGCGATCGCGTCTTTATCGAACTCCCTGAAGGCCAAACTCTCGATAAAATCATTAAAAATACTAAATAGCTAGGGAAGAAGGAAGAAGGAAGAAGGAAGAAGGAAGAGGGAAGAAGGAAGAGGGAAGAAGGAAGAAGGAAGAAGGAAGAGGGAAGAAGGAAGAAGGAAGAAGGAATTTATCCCCAGTCACCAATCCCCAGTCACCAATCCCCAGTCCCCACTCACCGATTACCTATTCCCCATTCCCTAATCCCTAATCCCCATTCCCTAATCCCTAATCCCCATTCCCTAATCCCTAATCCCCATTCCCTAATCCCTAATC